>CATKFT010000194.1 GCA_949747745.1 uncultured Clostridia bacterium | reverse complement strand
TTCTAATAACATTTTAATTTCCTCCTTTTAATAATTAATATAATATTTAGTAATTTTATAAATATCTAAATAGTTACTACCAAAAACTACACTCGTGTTAGTAAATCACACTGCAAAATATATACTTATTTATAATTGTATTCTCCCATATTTCTAAATTTTTTATATCTTTCTTCTACTATATTTTCTTGAGTTAATTTATTTAATCTCTCTATTTCATGAATTATTTCTTTCTTCAAATTATCTACAACCTTAATAAAACTTTCCTCAGTTGCTTCTTTTGGCTCTTTTATTATTTTATCTATTACTTTTAAATCATATAAATCCTTTGCAGTCAACTTCATCTTTTCTGCTGCCTCTTTATACCTTGAAGAATCTTTCCAAAGTATACTACTGTATCCTTCTGGTGAAAGAATAGAATATATTGCATTTTCTAACATAAAAACCTTATTTGCAACACCTATTGCAAGAGCTCCTCCACTTGAACCTTCTCCAATAACTATTGCAATTATTGGTACTTTTAGTTTAGCCATTTCAAACATAGATTTAGCAATTGCCTCTCCTTGACCTCTTTGTTCTGCACCAATTCCAGGATATGCTCCTTTTGTATCAATAAATGTAATTACTGGTCTTTTAAATTTCTCGGCCTGTTTCATAAACCTTATACCTTTTCTATAGCTTTCTGGATTTGGCATACCAAAATTTCTTTCAATATTTTCTTTTACATTGCGCCCTTTTTGTTCTGCTATTATAGTAAAATTTTGATTACCAATTTTGGCAAGACCACAAACAATAGCTTTATCATCCTTAAAATTTCTATCTCCATGCAATTCTATAAATTCATCAAATATATTTTCTATATAATCAAGTGCCGTTTTTCTTTTAGGATTTCTAGCTATTTCAACTCTTTCCCATGCTGTAATTTTTGAGCTCATTTTCTACCTCCCTTTTAAAAAAATTGCTTTTATAGTTGGTCTATCTATTTATTTTCCCTATTAAGTTCACATTAACTTTGTACTTTCTTATGAATTAGAAAATACATAAAATACAAAACAGATAGTAAGATAAAACAGATTATAAATTTATCAATTTATTTATGATATTGTATCAATTTATATAATGTATCTTTTAAATCTTTTCTTTCAACAATTTTATCTATAAAACCATGTTCTAGTAAAAACTCTGCTGTTTGGAATCCTTCTGGTAATTTTTCGCCTATTGTTTGTTCTATAACCCTTGGTCCTGCAAAGCCAATCATTGCATTGGGTTCTGCTAAAACTATATCCCCCAAGCTTGCAAATGATGCTGTAACGCCTCCATAGGTTGGGTCTGTTAAAACTGATATGTATAAAAGTCCTGCTTCATCTAATTTTGTTAAACTAGCCGATGTTTTTGCCATTTGCATTAATGATATTATTCCTTCTTGCATTCTTGCACCACCTGAAACAGAAAATATAATAAGTGGTAATTTTAATTTAATTGCTTGTTCTATTGCATATGTTATTTTTTCTCCTACAACAATTCCCATACTTCCCATTAAAAAACCACTATCCATTATGCAAATTACTACTTTTTCTCCATTAATATTTCCTGTACCACAGCTTACAGCCTCTTCAAGTCCAGTTTTTTCTTTTAATGCTTTTAATTTTTTAGGATAGTCTTCTAATTCTAAAGGATTAGTAGTTTCAATATTAAATTCAAACCTTTTATATGTTCCATCATCTATTACAAGTTCTATTCTTTTACCAATGTGCATTCTAAAATAATGTCCACAATAAGGGCAAATGTTTAAGTTTTGTCTAACTTCTTCTTTGTATATAATTTCTTTGCAATTATCGCATTTTACCCATTTACCAATTGGTATATCAATACTTGGCTTTTTATTTTTAGCTTGTGTTACTTCCCTTTTTTTAATTTTATCAACTATCACATTTTTTCCCTCCTTTTTAAGAATCTCTAGTCGCTTTTTAGCAACATCCCATTTAAATAAATATGGAACCTTTATCCAATTTTATTTTTGACATATGTATTTCTAAGCTTTAAATTCCTTTTCTATAAATGATGTATCATAGTTTCCTCTTATAAAATTTGGATTTGTTATTATACTAAACAAAAAATCTCTATTAGTATCTACACCATCTATTACAAGTTCTTCTAATGCCCTTTTCATTTTTGCAATAGCTTCATTTCTTGTAACACCATGTACTATAATTTTTGCAAGCATTGAATCATAATTTGCAGGTATAGTATATCCATTATATATTGCTGTATCTACCCTTACACCATTTCCTCCGTGGTAAATTTAAATCTTGAATTTTTCCGAGGACTTGGCATAAAATTTTTACTTGGATTTTCTGCATTTATTCTACACTCTATTGCATGCCCTTTAAATTCTATATCCTTTTGTTTTAGCTTTAGTTCTTCTCCACCCGCAATTCTTATTTGTGTTTTTACAATATCTATTCCTGTTCTTACTTCAGTTATGGGATGTTCTACTTGAATTCTAGTATTCATTTCCATAAAATAAAAGTTTTTATCACTATCTACTAAAAATTCTACTGTTCCGCAAGCTTGTATATCCTGCTACTTTTGCAGCTTTTATGGCCGCATTTCCCATTTTATTTCTAAGCTTTTCACTTATAACTGTTGAAGGTGTTTCTTCAATCATCTTTTGATGTTTTCTTTGAATTGTACAATCTCTTTCTCCTAAATGAACAATATTTCCATGCTCATCTGCTAGAACTTGAATTTCTACATGCCTAGGGTTTTTTATGAATTTTTCTATATAAATTTCGTCATCATTAAAAGAATTTTTTGCCTCTTGTTTCACAATATTATAATTTAATTCTAATTCATCACTATTGCTTGCAATTCTAATTCCTTTTCCTCCACCACCACTTGCTGCTTTTATCATAACTGGATAACCTATCTTTTCAGCAATTAAAATTGCGTCCTTTAACCCTTTTATGCTTCCATCTGAACCTGGTATAACAGGTACTCCTGCCTGTTTCATTAAAGTTTTACTATTAGATTTATTTCCAAGCATTTCTATAACACTAGCACTAGGTCCTATAAACTTAATATTAGACTCTTCACAAATTTTTGCAAAATTAGCATTTTCAGATAGAAAGCCAAAACCTGGATGAATACTATCGGCACCAGTTATACAAGCTGCTTCTATAATGTTCTTTACATTAAGATAACTCTTAGCACTTAACGCAGGTCCTATACAAACAGCCTCATCTGCAAGACGAGTATGTAATGCGTCTTTATCTACATCTGAATAAACTGCTACAGTTTTAATATTCATTTCTTTACATGCTCTAATAATACGAACAGCAATCTCTCCTCTATTTGCAATTAAAATTTTATTCATTACTTTTCCCTTCTTTATTCATTTAAAAACTATTAATAACTATATCTTTTGCAATCCGCTTCCATGAATATATATATTTATATTTTCTTCTTTCCACCACTCCCAACGCTAACGGGTATTCCCCCGCCTCCTGGCTGTCCATGGTTCCTTTTACGAAAATCTAAATATATATATTCACTCACGCTACTTTGTGTATTTGTATTATTAATTTAAATACACAAAGTTATACAACTGCAAAAGTAAGTTCTCCTTTTGCAACAATTTTGCCATCCACCGTAGCTATAGCTTCTCCTATACCAATTGGTCCCTTTCTTTTTATAATTTTTACTTCTAATTTTAGAATATCTCCAGGAACCACCATTTTTTTAAATTTCATTTTATCAATTCCACCAAATAGAGCATTTTTTCCTTTATTTTCTTCCATAGAAAGAATTGCAACTGCTCCTGTTTGTGCTAAACTTTCTGTAATTAATACCCCAGGCATTATAGGGTTACCTGGAAAATGACCTTTAAAATACCACTCTGTTTCATTAACATATTTTATAGCTATAGCACTTTCTCCTGCCACAAATTCTTCTACTTCATCAATCATTAAAAATGGTTCTCTTTGTGGAATTATTTCTTTTATTTGTTCTTTATTTAACATGTTTATCTCCTCTCTTTCTTTTACAAAAAATTTTTCTTTCTAGTTGACATTTTATGTTTGTTCGTGTATATTACATTTATGTAACTTTATTAATGCGGTATCTAAAATTTGGATACTCACTCTATGGAGGTACACATTATGTATAATTATCACGTGTCTTATGTTGCTGATGCTAATGCTAATGGATACAAAGCATTTGGAGTTTGTACAGTTACTATTCCAAATTTGGTATCATCTGTAGAAGACCCATGTCTTAAAGATGCTACAGAAGCTAAATTATCACCAAAATTTGCAAAATGTGAATTTGAATTTGCAATTACTATCTTAGGTTTTCAATTATGCAATTAAATTCACAAATAAGCCTGCCTCCATGGGGGCTTTTATTTTATTCTAAATAAAGGCTTCCCATATTCAACCGCTTCTCCATCTTTTGCCAATATTTCCAAAACTTTTCCTGAAAATTCACTTTCTATTTCGTTCATCAGTTTCATTGCCTCTATAATGCAAAGAGTATCTCCTTTTTTTACCTCTTTTCCCACTTGCACATAAGCATCAGCTGTTGGCGATGGTTTTAAATAAAATGTTCCTACCATTGGAGATTTTACAATATTTCCTTCTTCTTGTTCTTCTATATTTTGTTTTGTTTCATTTTGGAAGTCTACATTTCCATATGTAACAGTATTTGATGTATTTTCATTATTTGCATTAACTATTATTTTTTCTTGCTTTATTTCTTTTTTCATACTAATTTTAGTTCCATCAGGAAAATCTATATCTATAGCTGTTAATTTTGAGTTTCCCATATCTTCCATTAATTGTTTAATCTTTTCATATTCCATATGTGTTTATCTCTCCTTAATAAATTTTTTTAATATAATACAAGCATTATGTCCTCCAAAGCCTAAAGAATTTGACATTACCATATTTAAATTAGCTTTTCTTATTTCATTTGGTACTATATCTAAATCACATTCTTCATCTTTTACTTTATAGTTTATAGTTGGTGGTACAATACCACTTTCTATTGCTTTTATACAAAAAATTGCTTCAACCGCTCCTGCAGCACCTAATAAATGTCCTACATTTCCTTTAGTTGAACTTACCATAACAGAATTTGCATATTCACCAAATGCTGTTTTTATCGCCATTGTTTCAGTTAAATCATTCAAATGTGTAGATGTTCCATGAGCATTTATATAATCTATATCACTTGGTTTAATTTTTGCATCATCTATTGCTCTTACCATAGCTTTTGCTCCACACTCTCCATCTGGACATGGTGATGTTATATGATATGCATCTGTAGTACTTCCAAAACCTATAACTTCTGCATAAATATTTGCTCCTCTTTTTAATGCATGCTCTAATTCTTCAAGTACAATAATTCCAGCTCCTTCTCCCATTACAAATCCATTTCTTTCTTTATCAAATGGAATACTTGCTCTTAATTTATTTGTTGAGCTAGATAATGCTTTCATATTTTCAAATCCTGCTATACCAGAAGAACATATTGTACTTTCCGTTCCTCCTGCTACAATTACATCTTCATATCCATGTTTAATATTTTTATAACTTTCTCCTATAGCATGTGTAGAAGATGCACATGCTGTCAATATTGAAATAGATTCTCCTTTAAATCCAAATTCTATCGAAATATTTCCGTGCAGGCATATTTGCTACAGACATTGGAATAAACATTGGAGATACTCTACTATTTCCTTTCATACAGTTTATCTCACATTGTTCTTGTATAGTAGTTAAACCTCCAATACCAGAACTTACAAAAACACCTACTCTATCATAATTTGTATTTTCTTTTGTTATTCCACTATTTTTTACAGCTTCACGTGCTGCAATTATTGCAAACTGTGAACACCTATCAAGCCTTTTGGCTTGTTTTTTATCAAAATAGTCTAATGGATTATAGTTTTTTACTTCTGCTGCTAATTTTGTTTTAAAATTAGCAGTATCAAATAAAGTAATTTCTTCAATTCCACATTTCTTTTTTTCAATACCTTTCCAAGTTTTTACTACATCATTTCCTATTGGAGTAATTGCTCCAAGTCCTGTTATAACAACTCTTCTTTCCATCTTTTTATCCTTTCCTTGAATTTATTTTTATTTTATGATATAATATTTACATAAAACTAATGGGAGGTAACCCTATGCAGATATCTTTAGAAGATTTTTTCCAAACAGCTATTGCTCTTCGGAATAAGTATGATGCTAATGAGGATGACCCAGCCAAGGACTATAAAATAGCAGCAATTGCCCTTATGGTTCAAGAAGTTGTCTGGTTGGGCAAAGTTCCTACAAGTTTTGAACTTAAATTTCCTGTAGTTTCTAATTCACAGTGGGTAAAAACCCCCATCTTAAATCTGTATAAGGATTTTGGTGTTGAATTAAAAATTGTTCAGGAAAAAAAATTTTCTAGTACTTGTGGTAGTAACTGCATCATCTGTTTTGCTATCAAGTAACAATGCCTTATTAAAAAGCTTTTATTTGTATTGTATACGAATAAGGGCTTTTTACATTAACATTCCACCATCTACATTAATTACCTGTCCTGTTATATAACTACTTTCATCTGATGCCAAAAATTTTACTACATTTGCAACATCTTTTGGGGTTCCAATTCTTTTTAATGGAATATTTTTTCCTATTTCTTCTTTTACTTCTTCTTTTAATATGTTTGTCATACTAGTTTCTATAAAACCTGGGGCTACTGCATTTACTAATATGTTTCTTCCTGCAACTTCTTTTGCAAGGCTTTTGGTAAAACCTATTATTCCAGCTTTTGATGCTGAATAATTTGTTTGCCCTGCATTTCCGAGATACTCCTACAACAGAAGATATATTTATTATTTTTCCTGAACGTGCTTTTATCATATGGCTAATTACGTTTTTAGTAACATTAAATGTACCTACTAAATTAACATCAATTACACTTTCAAAATCTTCTTTTTTCATACGCATTAATAATGTATCCTTTGTAATACCTGCATTATTAACTAATACATCTATCTTGCCAAACTCTTTAATAATTTCATTTACATCTTTTTCACAGTCTTCAAAACTTGACACATCACCTTGTACTGTAAAACATTTTACTTTTTGTGCTTCTATTTCTTTTTTAGTATTTTTTAATTCCTCATTTTCTGTTCTGTAATTTATTGCAATATCATATCCCTCTTTTGCTAAAGTTATCGCAATTTCCTTACCAATTCCTCTTGTTCCTCCTGTAATAAATGCCGTTTTATTCATTATAAATTTCCTCCTTTTCTCTCTTCACTTTAAAGATACTATTTTTTTAGCTTTTAAAAAAATCTAAAACATTTTCTAAGCTTTCTACACCATTTATATTCAATATATTTACCTCTTTATCTGTTGGTGTTCTTTTTACAAATCCTGATAATGTTTTTCCGTGGCCCTATTTCTATAAATGTATCTATTCCACTTATTATCATATTTTCTAAGGTTTTTGAAAACATTACTGGATTTATTATATGTTTTGCAAGTATATCTTTTACATTATCTGTATCTTTATAAATTTCCCCATCTATGTTTTTTACTACTTTAGTTTCAAATTTATGTATTGTAACATTTTCTAATTCTTTTCTTAATGCATCTGAACTTTCTTTTAGCTTTATTGTATGGAATGGACCTGCTGTTTTTAGAACTCTTACTTTTTTTGCTCCCATTTCTTTTGCAATTGTCTCTGCTTCTAATACAGCATCTTTTTCTCCTGAAATTGCCACTTGCCCTATGGAATTGTAGTTTGCAGGAACAATAAAACCGTTTTTTACCTTTTTACAAACTTCTTCTACTTGTTCATTTGTAAGACCCATAATAGCAGCCATTTGCCAATCTCCTTTTGGCAAAAGATTTTGCATATATTCTCCTCTTTTTTTTACAAGATTTATACCTTCTGAAAATGAAAGAGCACCACTGTTAATTAATGCAGTATATTCACCAAGGCTTAACCCTGCTTGAATATCAGCTGTTATATTATGATTTTTTAGTATTTCTAATATTGCAAGAGAATTTGTTAAAATACAAATTTGAGTATACTTTGTTTCATTTAACATTTCTTCTGGCCCTTCAAACGATATTTTTGCAATATCTATACCTGTAATTTCTTTTGCTTTATTATATATATTTCTTACTTCTTCATATTTTTCATATAAATCTTTTCCCATGCCAATACTTTGTGAGCCTTGCCCTGGAAATAAAAAACCAATTTTCACAATACTTTCCTCCTCTTATATTTGTTACAATTTTAAAATTATTTATGACATGTATTTAGCTTCATTTAGATTCTTCTTATTAGCCTTTGATTAATAAAAATGTCTAAGAATCTACCAAGGATAAAAAGACTTTAATAATATAACTTTAAATCATAATTTTCTTTTCAAATACATTACAAAATTCTGTTATATATTCTTCTACATCAACATCTATATCAAATTCATTTTTTATAGATGTTGCGACATCTTTTATATCTTCACTAAAATTTCTTTTAGAAGTATTTATTCCAATACCAACTACTAAATATTTTACAACTTCAGCATTAACTTTAGTTTCAGTTAATATTCCACCTATCTTCTTTTTGTTAAATACTATATCATTTGGTTCCTTTATTTCTAAATTAATTTGATATTTTTCTTTAAAAATATTTACTATAATATTTGCAATTTCTATTGTAATTCCTTTCAATTCTGAAATATTACAATCCATTTTTATAAAAAATGAAAATGCTATATTATTTTTCTCATCTGTATGCCAGATTCTTCCATGGGTACCTTTCCCATTAGTTTGAATATCTGTCATAACTAATGTTCCATTTGGAGCATTAGCTTGTATTAACCTCCAAATTTCACTTTGTGTTGAATCTATACTTTTATAATAAATTGTATTTCTTCCTAAAAAATTAGTTTGTAGATTTTTCAATTTCATATACTACCATACTTTCACTATAACTTAGAAAATTAATTCTTTTGGCTATTAATTACTTCCAAATTATCTTGCCTTTTTATTTTATTTGTTGTTGTTTTTATTAATGGTTCTTCTGTTAAAATTATTCCTCTAATGGCTTTATATTTTGGCATTGTGGCATTTATCTCTTTTATTTCTTTTGATAAAACATTTCTTATTTGTTCATCACCTTTAACTTTGTAAACATCTTCAACTATTTCTCTATCAAATACTATTTTTACATTTATTTTTATGTCATCTTTATCCTCTGATTGTTGTTTTCCAAAAACAAATGATTCTTTTACTCCTTCTATTTTATTTACTAAACTTTCCATTTCTTCTGGAAAAATATTTTTACCATTTTTTAATACAATTACGCTTTTCTTTCTTCCACAAATGGTTATGTACCCTTGTTCATCTATTTTTGCTAAATCTCCTGTATAAAACCAGTCATCTTGTATTGCTTCTTTTGTTGCTTCTTCATTTCCAAAATATCCAAGCATCACACTTGGTCCTTTTACAATAAGTTCACCAATTCCTTCTTCATTTACCTCTACAAGCTTTGCTTCTACACTTGGAACTGTTTTTCCTATTGTCCCTGTTTTATAATATTTATTTGTTCCAACAGCTACAACAGGGGATGTTTCAGTTAACCCATATCCTTGAACAAGGTTTAGTCCTAAAAGTCTATATTTTGCTTCAATTTTGTAATCTAGAGCTGCTGCTCCACTTATAAATAGTTTAATCTTTCCTCCTAGCATATCATGTATTTCTTTAAATACTTCTTTTCTTTTTTCCATAGAATCATTTTTGTATTTTTCTTCATCATCTAATATTGCTTGAAGCTTTCCTTGTTTTTCTAAATTTTTTCTAATATTCATAAATATACTTTCATATATAGCAGGAACACATGCCATAACAGTTACTTCATATTCTTTTAAATTTTCAACTACATGTCTTAATCCATCACTAAACACTGTTTTAGCACCTTTATATAATGAAAATAGAAATCCAACTGTACATTCAAAAACATGATGTATTGGTAATATTGAAAGAAGAGTATCTTCCTTTGTAACATCTAAAACACTTGCTATGTCCATCAAGTTTGAACATATATTTTTGTGTGAAAGTGCTACTACTTTAGATTTTGATGTAGTTCCAGATGTAAATAGCATTATATTCATTTCATTAGAATTTATTTTTGCATTTATAAATTCTTTATTTCCTGCTTTTATTAATTCTTTTCCATTTTTTATTAATTCAACTTGAGAATATATCCCTTCTGTATGAGTTTCTAAATCCATTGCTATTAGGTGCTTTAATTTATTTTTTTCACTATATTTTATTCTTTGAACACTATCTGCATATTTTTGTGAATAAAAAATTGCCTCAACATCTGATCTTTCTATTAAATCTTCTAATTCATTTTCTGGTAACGATTTATCTAGTGGCACAACTACTCCTGTTCCACAAACTATAGCTAAATACGCAATTTCCCATTCATATCTATTTTCTCCAATAACTGCTATTCTCTTTCCTTTTAGCCCTAAATTTATTAATGCTGTTCCTAATGCATCAACCATATCTCTTACTTCTTTATGTGTAAAAACTTTATAGCTTCCATCTCCTGTTTTTATTTGATATGCTGGTCTATCACCATATAATTCTTTTGTTTTATTTAACATATCCTTTAAGTTATTTATTTCTATATAATCATATATTTTTCTATCCATTAGCATCTCCTTATAATTTTACTTTAGTTTCTACATAATAGTTTTATAATAAATAAATTAAAATATAAAAACCATTATATATAAACTTACTTTATAACAGATTATATTTTATAACTAATAATAAAAAAAGTCATTAG
>CATKFT010000193.1 GCA_949747745.1 uncultured Clostridia bacterium | reverse complement strand
GCTTATGCAATATACCAAATACAGAAAAAAAATTAAAAAACTTCTTGACGAATTTAATTACTTATTCGAATTACAGGAGGGTGCTTAGTAACACCCTCCCTCAGTCCCATAAGTGGGAACATCTTATATAAAGTAGGTGTAAAAATAAAATGATAGATACAATAAAGATTATATCAATGATAGATAAAAGCACTTATGACAAAATATCTAATAATAGTATAATAAAGACAAGCTATAAAAAAAGTACAAAACAAATCTTTTATGAAATAGTGAACGATTACCTGGAACGGTTCTTTTTCTTCTAGGTTATCTGTAAGAGTTGGACAAGGTGCAAAATACAAATTTATAGGTCAATATTACATAGAAATTGAGGGGTCATATCATAAAATAACAAACGGATATAATTCACATAATGGATATTACAATATTTATTCTATATGCACTAACCTCATTAATATAGTGAACAACTACTATAATATAAAACTACCTATAATACAACATTGGTTTTTACAGCGATGTGACATCGCAATATGTTATGACTTACAGAAAAATGAAAATGTAAGAAAATACATAAATAATCTTACAATGTGTCAATATCCGCGAAGAAATATAAAGACATATCAAGATGAAAGTATTTACTTGACACGGTAGTACAACAACATTAAAAATATATAATAAGTTGCTAGAATTTAAAAAACATGACTTAAAGAAAATGAAAAATACAAATTTTGATGTATTTACATATATTAAGCAAATTGACGGATTTATAAGATTTGAGTGTGAAATAAAAAAGAAAAAACTAGTAAATATGTATAATAGTAATTATATAAGAATAAGAAATATAAATTATAAAGAATTAAAAAAAGTGTGGTGTGAAGAATTTATGAAATTATTGAAATTATTTGATAATGATTTAACCATAATAAGTGACAAAAAAGAAATAGAAAAACGACTATATACAATATATAATGAAAGAAAAGCTAATATATTATATAATTTCTATTTATCTATTATGGTAGACGGATTAAGAGAGGTACGAAAACGTACAAAAAAAAGTACATATTATAGAAATATAAACGAATTAAAAAATTCAAATATAGATTTTTCACAAACATATAAAATAGATTTAAAAAAGGATATTATAGAATTTAACCCATTTATGTATAAAGAAGTAGTATAAAAATTACTACTTCTTTATATCTTCAAGTGCATATTTCACACAACTAATAACAACATTGTTAAAGCTCATATCGTTTTTATCAGCAAGTTTTTTAAGTTCATTATATATATCTTCTGGAAATCTTACAGAGGTTTGAACATTGCTATTTTTAAATTTTTCTATATCAAACATAAATCCACCTACTTTAGTATATACTTTTATACTAAAATTTAAACATAAAAACAGTTTTAAAACTATACCTATAAAACAGGTTGAAAAATAATAGCACTTTTGTTATTATTTTATTAGATAAGGGGGGAAATTATGTTATATGGTTTAGATGTAAATTTTAATATAATGATTTGGTTATACTTTACTATTCTATTGTTTATTGGTATTATTGGCGATTTTATAATAGATTTGATTAGTTTCAAGCGATTTGCAAAAAAGTATTATTATATTGATATTAATTTATTTGTTTTTACTAAAGAATTAATAAAATCTAAAAAGATAAGACACTATATATAGTGTCTTAAATTGTTGTATTTATTTTTTATCAGGTATATGTTTGACAATATCTTCAATATTGCAATTCAAATAATTACATATTTTATCTAAATTTTTCATGTCTATATATTTATCTTGTCCCATTTTGGCTAATGTTGAAAAAGACATTTTGCAATCTTGTGCAAAAGTTGTTTTATTAATATCTAAATCAATTAATTTTTTCCATAAAGGTTTATATGAGAACATTATTACCACTCCTAATAAAATTATATTAACATATGAAAAATTAAAATACAATATTTTGTAACAATATTACCATATACAGTAGTAATATTTTATGAAAAAGTAAAAAAACTATTGCATAATTATATCATATATGGTAATATTGTTATATTGATATGTAATAATATTACCATATATGATATAAAAGTGAGGTGTAAAATAAATGAACAATATTAAAAAGTATAGAAAAGAAAAAGAAATGAAACTAGAAGAATTAGCAAAAATGGTAGGTGTTTCAACAGGTTACTTATGCCACCTAGAAAAAGGAACAAGACGTAATCCGTCTATTGATGTTATGGAACGTATAGCAAAAGTATTAAATAAAACAATTGCGGATGTGTTTTTTCCAGAAGATAAAAAATAGTAGTGTCGAATTATGAAAAGTTTTGTCGAATAGGCATAAATTTTCAAAAAGCTATTTACAAGTTATGTAAACTGTATTAAAATATAAAAGTAAATAGCTGATATTATTTAAGGTCAAAGGGGTAATAATAATGTTAGATGTTATAGAAAATGATGTTAAATTTATTGAATTAGAAAAACAAATATATAAATTGGTATGTGAGTTAGGCTGTAGCATATTAAAACAAATACTAGAAAATCAAGATAATGAATTAATGATACATAGAGATAAAAAAGAATACCGTCATAAAGGATATAGAACAAACACTATAAAAACAGTAATGGGAGAAGTTACATATAATAGAGCAATATATAAAAAAGATAATAAATATATATATTTACTAGATGAAATAGTAAATATAGAAACAATAGGTAAATTGTCGTCAAACTTAGCAGAAATAATGCTTAAAACAGTAGTAAATACTACCTCATATAGAAAAGGTGCAACAGAAATACAAAGTACAACAAATGAAACAATAAGCCACCAAGCATTAAATGGTCTTGTATGGAAAGTTGGACAAATCATTGAACAACGAGAAAATGAAGAAATAAAACTATTAAAACAAGAAAAATTAGTAAAAGGAACAAAACAAATAAATGCTTTATTTGAAGAGGCAGACGGTATATGGTTTAACTTACAAGGAAAAGACAGAAAAGAATCAGTTGAAAAATATAAAAAAGAGTGCGAAAAGAAAAATCAAGAATTTAACCCATACCATAAACACAAAACAGAATTAAAACTACTTGTAATGTATGAGGGGTGGAAAAAAGACGACAAAAGACACCCATTAGTAAATAAATCTTATATCGCTGGAATGATGACCGTAGATAAATTGAAAAAATTAAGAAATGCAAGAGTGTATCAAAAATATAATGTTGATACTATAGAATTACGAGCTAGTAATGGCGACGGTGCTAGGTGGATAAATAGTATTGCTACAGAAGATACAATACGTCAAAAAGATTTATTTCATATACAGCAAGAGATATTAAGAGACGTAAAAGGAAAAGAATATCAAGAAGAACTACAAAAAATGGTAGCAGAAAAAAGGTATAATGAAATACCAACATATATAGAAGGGTTAAAACACGAATTAGGTGGCGAAGAAAAAGTAGTAAAAAAATTAGATACATTAAAATCATATCTAAAAGAGGGATTACCGCGTTATAAAGATATACTAAAAGAACAACGGTCGAGAATTACCACAAGCACCAAACAATATAGAATATAGAGAAATGGGAACAATGGAAAGCCAAATATTTACTGTTTTATTAGTAAAATTATGTAGTGGAAGAAAAGCATTTTTAAAATTAGGTGCAAATTATTTAGCAAAAGTATGTGCAGAATACTATGAAAAGAACGGAGATATAGAACTAGAAACAATGGAAAGTGAAATACCAATAGACAATAGTATAGAAGAATATATAAAAGAAATAGAAGAAAATGTAAAAAGAAATAAACAAATGCACAGAGCAAATAGAAAAGAAACAGAAGAATATAATTACAACAAAGGAACAGTTATACTATCGAAAGAATTTCAAGAAATATTAAAACTTGCAGAACCAAGTGCATTAATGTATAGATAATCTATAATAAGGGGAAATAAAAAATGAAAACAAAAAAATTAATTCAAGAAATGGAAAAAAATTTTGTAAGAGTTACAGAAAAACAAAAGAAATTAATTATGGAATATTGGGGTAAAGATATTCCAGATTATCTACAGAGCAAGACATTTGCGAACAAACATGCAAAACCATACAAAATGACAAGAAAAGCTTAAAATAAAAAAGTTAAAAAATTTGCCTACAAACACTTGACACATACAGTAAGAAATTAAAAAAACTAAAATTATTGAAAAAAATCAAGCATTTGTGATAAAATACTTGTATAATTTAATTATCTTGCCAAGTGCAAGTTTTATATATAAGTAACTATAAAATAATTATTTTAAGGAGGATTTTTTATGCAAATACCTAGTCGTGAAGAACTTGAGCAGTACTATGAGCATATGAATATGTCCGAACTGATAAAAAAAGTTCGGGAAGACAGGAACATGACCTACCAAGACATTGCATATATGCTTAAAAATCCTTGTATTACTGCTAAAGAAATTAAGGAATACGAGGAACTTGAAGCTATTGTTCCGAAAGAAATATTGGAACCACTTTCAGGAATTTTGGGTGTTTCCAGTAATACTTTGCGGATATGTGCAGGTTATAACTCTGTGGATCCTGTTGTTCACTATTTTACTCCCGATGGAGAAGAAATCGATGTTTGGAAAATCCTTGCGAAGATTTTCTTCAGGGATCCTACAGTATTACCACATCTTTATGAAATTGTTTTTAAAGAGAAATAATGTCTAAGGAAGAATTAAGGCATAAAATTAAATGAATTTATGGCGAAGGAGGAGCAAATATTGCTTCTCTTTTGCTTTTTAGTATGTAAAAAAATTATGTAAAATTATAGAAATGACAAAAGAAGAACAAAATTGAGTTGCATTGTAGTTATTTAATATATTAAATAGCTTAGAATTAACAATAAAAACACTAAAATCTTGAACTTTATGTTAATTTATATTATAATATAAATAGATTATCCTTGGTATTAGGAGAAATAAAAGGTACAAGTTACGAAATACTTCATATTAATAACTATTAAGGAGGTAAAGTTTTATGAGTTATCAGAGTGATTATGAGCAGTACCGTTCTATGGCAAGAAGAGAGGAGCAGAAATATTATGAGTATCGCTCCGCTGTTCGTCGGAAAGAAGAAGAACTGGAAGAATTGAAGAGACAGCTTAGAAAGGCAAATGACGAACTGGCCGAAGTCAAAAGAAAGACTCACAAGGCTGAAGAGGAATGTGCGGGCTGGAAGTCTTTAGCTAATCGCGAACAGGCAAGATACGAGCAATACCGTCGTCTGAATGTACAGACGCAGACTGAAACTCAGGAATAATCTATTACATAACAGATTTTCCAAAGTCACTACTTCTTCAGAGGTGGTGGCTTTTTATTAAATTTTCACTTCAAGTTCTTTATAAAAGGTATATTCTATGTTGAAAAAATTATTAAAATAATGTATAATTTTTTTATTAAGATGAAGAAAATATAATTTATTACAAGATTATTATAAAAAATAAAGAAAGGTAAATAATTTTTATTTTATGATTGATAAAAATAATGAATTAATGAATGATAAAATAGTAAATGAATTAAAGAAAAAAACTTATGCAATTTCAAAAACTGATATAAAGAAAATCCTTGAACAGAGAGAAGAAGATTCCATAAAATTTAGATTGTTAGAAGAACTTGTAGGAAGATCAAGGAAAAATTTAGTAGATGTAGTTGGGTGGACAGAAGGCGAAATATGTAATATAGTGTTACCACATATATTACAAGATAAACTTGAAATACTTAAAAGAATGAATATGGCAAATAGTGAAGTACTATAAACGTGGATTTTCGCATTTTAGATAAAAAATATATTAGCACTTTAGGTGAAGAAAAAATCAATTTAATATCTTGTTATCCAGAATTTCAAGAACAAATATTAAGATTAGATGATATGCAATATGAAGTTTTTAGTAAATGTTTAAATTATTATCTTACAAGTTCAGAATATTTTTCTCCTTTGTCTAAAGAGTTAATACCTTTCTCTAATTCCTTGTATAACATATATTTATCTGTTAAAAGCTCATATAATTCTATACTCATTACTGCTAAATCTCCTGCACCATTTTTAGTAATATATACTGGACTCTTAGTTTGATGGCAAATTGTAGAAATTTCATTATAATTATTTCTTAAATCCGAACTTGGTCTAATAATTGGCATAATAAACACCTCCATTAATATTATATCAATATTTTTTTATTAATTTTAAACAAAAATTACTATGTATCGAGGAGGTAAATAATAATGGATAAGAAAAAAATAATGAACTGGGTAATAGCAATAATAGTTGCTATTGTATATTTAATGGTAAGTATTATATTTAAGGCTTGGGTATATTCTTGGCTTATATGGGTTGTTTATGCAATTTATAGATTCATTGTAAAATAGACAAATTACAACTTGAAAGTGAGATAAAATAATGAATATTAACTTTGGATTTTCATATATAGGTTTAATATTTTTATTGATGTTAATGATACCTAATATTATATGGAGTAAAAACAAGCCAAAAGAGTATGACAAGTATGTTAAAAATGAAAATAAAGTGTTACTACTATTTGAAAGAATTGGAGAAATGTTAGTAACTTGTTTATCATTGATATTTAGTAATTTTAATATAAATAAAATATCTAGTTGGACTATTATACTATTAATTGCTTTTATTATAATGATTTTATATGAAATATATTGGATTAGATATTTTAAAAGCAATAAAACAATGAAAGATATGTATAGCAATTTATTAGGAGTACTAGTTGCAGGTGCTACGCTACCTGTAATCGCATTTTTATTATTAAGTGTATATGGTAAAAATTTATTCTTATTTATATCAGTAATTATATTAGGAATTGGACATATTGGAATACACTTAAATCATAAAAAAGAAGTTATATAAATTACAAGTTGATTATAATATGTTAGAACAAGATTTTGATTGAAAATGGTACTAATAAAGAATATAAAAATAAAATATTTAAAAGCGTTTATGAAAAATAATTAATAATGTAAATAGTAATTTGTATAGGAGATAAATATGTTTAGTAAAGAAGATTTTAATCATATTCCTACTGAATATGAAATGAGCAATTATATCAATAATGAACTATGGAATAAATTTTGTAAGTTTATCAAAAGGAACTATAATGTAAATCCTAAATTTGAGTTTAGCAAATGTAGTTTGGAATATGGATGGAATGTAAAATTTAAAAAAGGT
>CATKFT010000192.1 GCA_949747745.1 uncultured Clostridia bacterium | reverse complement strand
TATTTTATCTATTGTTACTTTTTCTCCTCCTGCTAATTCTTCCATCTTTTTATCTGCATATGATAGCTGTGCTTGCTCTTCTATTTCTTTTATTTTTGTTATTAAAGTAGCATCTTTCGCTGTTTTAAATATTCCTCTTTCTCCTAATGTTAAGCTTAATGTTACTCCTGCAAGTATTAATAGCACAATTATTGTTATCATTAAGGCAATTAATGTTATTCCGCTTTGTTCCTGTATTATTTCCGTTTTAAATACATTTTAGTTAAATTATCTTTTATATTGTTCTTTTGTTTTTTCATTTTCTCCACTTTCCCTTTCTTTAGAGTACAAATTTGATTTATTGTAATTTAATTTATTACAATTCACTTTTATACTGTCAAAATAACATTCCTTGATATTGAATTCAAAACTTTTTTCAAATTTTGTCTCTTACTTTATTTTTACTTTAGTATTTCTATTTTTTTCATCTTTTATGTACAACATTTACAAATTAGGTCTATTTTATTAAATTTTCAACGTACTTTTACTTGCTTTTATTCATTTTGCCTAATTTCTATTTTGAAATTGCTTTAATTTACGTATATATTTTATATTTACAAGTGTTACTCGTCAATAGTTTTTCTTCTTTTGTCATATATTTGTAATATTCGATGAATTTACCCTGCAAAATTTGACAAATTTCTAGTTTTAACATATTATTATATATAATCATAAGGAGGTTTTCATTATGTGGAAAGAATTTAAAGAATTTGCTACAAAAGGAAATGTTATAGATTTAGCAATTGGTGTTATTATTGGTGGAGGTTTTCAAAAAATTGTTAACTCTTTAGTTAATGATATTATTATGCCTTTTATTTCAATTTTTACTGGAAAAATTGATTTTAATGATATGATGATTAATATAGGTAATACTTCTATTAAATATGGTTCTTTTATTACTAATATTATTAATTTTTTAATTATTGCTTTTAGTGTTTTTCTTATGGTTAGATACGTTAATAAAATTAATAAAACTTTAGAACAAAAAGCAAGAGATTTTAATAAAAAGCTTGAAAAACAACCTAAATTTTTTAAAAATAAGAAAAAGAAAAGCACAAGTACTAATGTTGAAACTGTACCTACTCCTACTACAAAAGTTTGCCCTTATTGTCTATCAGAAATTAATATAAATGCTTCAAGATGCCCTCACTGTACATCTATTTTTGAAGAGGCTAAAGATGAAATAATTGGCGAACAGTTAAAAATTAGTGAACAATAACTACATTGATAGCTAAAAAGGCGGTTAAAATCGCCCTTTAGCTATCATTATACTTTTACTTTTTAGTTTATATTTTCTACCTTTCTATTCCATACAAACATTTATTATATAGAAACTCTTCTATTTCCTCACTTTCATTTGTATTATAAAATTCAGTTAATTTCTCATTAAACTCTTTTAAATTTTCATCTTTTATTGTTAAAATACCTTTTCCATTACTAATTAATATTTTATTTGCAACAATAATACTTGTTCTTTTATTCCCATCCCAAAATAATTGCCCTCGCATACCATATAGCATATATTTTATCGCTCTTTTTGTAACACACTCTATATATTCTAATTCATTAATTTTTTCTATAACTTCTTCTTTTTTAGGAATATCTGGTATATAATTTGTTCCAGATATTGAAACTTTTCCAGTTCTTAAACTTCCCCACTCTATCGATTCATTTCTTGCCACAAATGAATTCACTTTACATATAAACTCTAAACCTAATGGTTCATTATAATTATTTATAATATATCTCCAAGCATCTTTTAAATTTAGTATACATGTTATATCATCTAGTTTTACATTTGGTACATTAACTCCATCTAATATTGTTTGCGTTTCTGGAAATGTTACATTACATCCTTCTATTTTTGCATTACTATATATATTGCTTACAATTAATTTTTTTGCTAGAAATATATTTTCTTCTATTTTTAAATTAAACCTATCTACCACAATATCTACTCCTTAAATTAAAATTATACTAATCATTTACGCTTTATTGTTTACAATTGTAATGATTATATCAAATAATACAATAATTGTCAGTATAAATGCTTGATTTTTTGTTTTTTCTATGGTAAAATATTAGGCGTTAAGTTTAGTTTTAAGTTTAAGGAGGTGTTATAAATGCCAAATATTAAATCAGCAATAAAAAGAGTAAGTGTTATAGAAAAGAAAACTTTAAGAAATAATATGGTAAAATCTGGTTACAGAACAGCTGTTAGAAAGTTTGAAGAAGCTATTGAAGCAGGTGATGTAAAAAATGCTGAAAGCTTATTTGTAGAAGCTACAAAAAAAATAGATATGGCTTTTACAAAAGGGGTTATAGTAAAAAATACAGCTGCTAGAAAAAAATCTAGATTAGCTAAAAAATTAAATGCTGTAAAAGCATAGGTAAAAAATTATGCATAGTTTTTTATTTTAGAAGATTACTATAAAAAGTAATCTTTTTTTACTTACTTTTCAGACTATAAAAATTTTCACTATATTAGTTTAAAAATTTAACATATAAATCTTCCCAAAAATTACCTTTGCTTTTATATTTTCTTCATGTTATTATTAATTATAGAAATATATGAAAAGAGGTATACTTATGATAAAAGTTATTATTGATAAATTTAATTCTATGGAAGACAAAACAAAAAAGATTTTAAAATACGGAATTTACTTTTCTTTATGTGTTTGTGTTTTATCTTTACTAATTTTACTTACATATCATTTTACTATAGCTAATCCTAACTTATATTATATTGGCTTATCTACATTTAAATTAAGTTTATTCTTTATTGTAGAATTTATTATATGTTCTATTGCTATTGATACAATTAAGCAACAAATAAGTTAACATATTTGCGTTTTTATCTGTTTTATGTTAAAATAGATTTATATAGTAGTTTTATTATACTATAATTAACATATTCTAAGGAGATTTACATGAAAAACGAACAGGTTAAAAGTAAGCAAAAGAAAGCAAAAGCAAAAACATTTGTTAAAAAGAAAGGACGCTTTATAATTTGTATCACTCCCCTTAATAGTACTAAAGATGCTTATTATTGGGGAATTAATGTATAACAACTGAATATGGATTAAAAGTAGTACCCACGCATGGAAAATTCCTTGCGTGGGCTTTCTTTTGCATTATTTTAATATAGTAAAATACAAAATTACTATATTAAGCTATGATTTTAATCGTATTTATAAAAAAGTACTTCTTTTTATATTTTATTTATTTCTTCTATAAACATAGTATTTAACATCTGTGGATTTGCTTTTCCCTTTGTTTGTTTCATCGCTTGTCCAACTAAGAACCCAATTGCTCTATCTTTTCCACCTTTATAATCTTGTATAGATTGTGGATTTTCAGAAAGTATTTTTAATACTACTTCTTTTATTTCTCCTTCATCTGAAATTTGTATCCAACCTTTTTCTTTTATAATTACAGATGGTTCATTTTTTGTTTCAAACATTTCTTCTAGTACATCTTTTGCTATTTTTGTACTTATTGTTCCTTCATCTATTAATCTTATAAGTTCTGCTAAACTTTCTTGTCCAAATGGTATTTCATTTGGTTCTAGTTCTTTTTCATTTAATATTCTTGATATATCTCCTAATATCCAGTTACAAACGGCTTTTGCATTGTTTGTTTTTCTTGAAGTTTCCTCAAATAGATTAGATAAATATTTTGAAGCTGTTATTAAATTGGCATCACGTTCAGTTAATTTGTACTCTTCTAAATATCTTTTTCTTCTTGTTTCTGGTAGTTCTGGTAATGTGTTTTTTATATTAGTTATATATTCATCTGATAAACAGATTCTTGCTAAATCTGGTTCTGGAAAATACCTATAGTCTTGCGCATCTTCTTTGTCTCTCATTGAAAATGTTCTTCCTGATACATCATCCCATCTTAAAGTTTCTTGGTCTATTTTTCCACCATTTTCTAGTACTTCTATTTGTCTATCAATTTCATATTCTATACCCCTTACTATTGACCTAAATGAATTCATATTTTTCATTTCTGTACGTGTTCCAAGTTTTTCTTCTCCTTTTTTTCTAACTGATACATTTACGTCTGCTCTTAATGAGCCTTCTTGCATTTTACAATCTGATACCTCTATGTATTCTAAAATTGATTTTAATTTTCTTAAATAACTCTCAGCTTCTTCACTTGATGCCATATCTGGCTCTGATACTATTTCTATAAGTGGTACTCCTGCTCTATTTAAGTCTACTAAACAACCTCCTGTAAAATCATCATGGTTTAGTTTTCCTGCGTCCTCTTCTATGTGTATTCTTGTGATACCTATTTTTTTCTTTTGTCCATCTTTTTTTTCTATTTCTACAAATCCAGTTTTGCAAAGAGGTTTATCAAATTGTGATATTTGGTATGATTTTGGTAGGTCTGGATAAAAATAATTTTTTCTATCATTTTTACTGTTTTTTTCTATTTCACAGTTTGTACAAAGCCCTGCACGCACTGCATATTCTACTACTTTTTCGTTTAGTACAGGTAGGGTTCCTGGCATAGCCATACATATTGGGCAACAATGTGTATTTGGCTCTGCTCCAAATTCTGTAGGGCATGAACAAAATATTTTTGTTTTGGTTGATAGTTCTGCATGAACTTCTAATCCTATTACTGCTTCGTAATTTTCTCTTGACATTTTATTTGTTTCCTCCTTTTTTGATTACTTATTTTGAAATTTGCTTCTATAAAGTAATAATTTGATTTTCTGGAAATTCTTATTTTTATCTCTTAAATTCTGGCTTATATTTCTCTCTAAATTTTGTTTTTTGTTCATATGCATATGCTACATTTAAAATTGTTTCTTCTTTAAAGTGATTTCCTATTAGTTGAAATCCTATTGGCATACCTTCTTTATTTGTTCCACATGGCACACTTATTGCAGGAAGCCCTGCTATGTTTACTGGTACTGTACATAGATCTGATAAATACATTTCCAATGGATTGTTTATTTTTGAGCCTATATCAAATGCAACATTTGATGTTGTTGGTGTTAGTATTACATCATATTTTTCAAAGTTTCTTGAAAATTCATTTTTTACTAAAGTTCGTACTTGTTGTGCTTTTTTGTAGTATGCATCATAATATCCTGATGATAATACATATGTACCTAATATTATTCTTCTTTTTACTTCCTCTCCAAATCCTTCACTTCTTGAGTTTTTGTATAGTTCTTTTAAATCTTTGTATTTTTTTGTTCTATAACCATATCTTATTCCATCAAATCTTCCTAAGTTTGAACTTGCTTCTGCACATGCTATTATGTAATATGTTGCAAGTGCAAATTCTTGTGTGTCTAGCGAACATTCTTCCACTATTGCACCCATATTTTTGTATTCTTCTACAGCTTTTAATATCGATTGCTTTGTTTCATTATCAATTCCATCTCCAAAATATTCTTTTGGTACTCCTATTTTTAAGCCTTTTATATCATTTTTTAAGCATTTTGTATAATCTACTTTTTCAGTATTTGCTGATGTTGTGTCTTTTTCATCATGCCCTGCTATTATGTTTAATAAAATACTTGCATCTGTAACATCTTTTGTTAATGTTCCAATTTGGTCTAGTGATGATGCAAATGCTACTAAACCGAAATCTAGATACCAATCCATATGTTGGTTTTAAGCCTACTATACCACAAAAAGATGCTGGTTCACGAATTGAACCTCCTGTATCTGAACCAAGTGCCCATGGCACCATACCTGCTGCTACTGCTGCTGCAGAACCTCCACTTGAACCTCCTGGTACTTTTTTTAAATTCCATGGGTTTTTTGTTTTCTTAAAGTATGAGTGTTCTGTTGAACCACCCATTGCAAATTCATCCATATTTAGTTTTCCTAAACTTATTAAATTCTCTTGTTTTAGTTTTTCTATTACTGTTGCATCATATGGTGATACAAAGTTTTCTAGCATTTTTGATGCACATGTTGTTTTAACATTTTTTTCACAAATATTATCTTTTATCCCTATTGGTATTCCTGCAAGAGCATTTTCAATATTTCTTATTTCTATTTCTTTATCAATTTTCTTTGCTTTTTCTAAAGCTTCTTGTTTATCTGTTATTGTAATAAATGCTTCTACTTCTTTTTCCTTTTCATTTATTCTATTAATATATGCAGTTATTATTTCTTCACATGTTAACTCTTTATTTTTTAATTTATCTATCAATTCATGCACTGTAAATTCTGTAATTTCCATCTAAGTTTCCTCCTTATTATTGTGGATTATATCTAAATAATACAATAGCCAAACTGTATACAATAAAATTTATTATACAACTTAATTTTGTGTTTAAATATTACATTACTTTTGGTATCTTAAACATTCCATTTTGCTTGTCTTCTGCATTTTGTAATAATTCTTCCTGAGTATAGCATTTTCCAATTTCATCTTTTCTAAATACATTATAAGCTTCATTTGCAATTATTGTTTCTTCTATTCCATCTACACTTGCTTTATTTACTATGTTTGCAAAATTTAAAATGTCTTGTAAATCTTTTTTATATTTTTCTACTTCTTCATTGCTTAAATTTAAACTTGCTAAATTTGCAATATGCAAAATTTCTTCATCACTTATTTGCATTTTTAATTTCCTTCCTTTCCCAATTCACCTATAAGATATCTATAACAATGAAAGCTTTTATTCTTTCAAATTATTATCGTCGCGATAGGGGAGGAGGAGAGAAGGGGTGACGAAAAAAAACAAGCGGG
>CATKFT010000191.1 GCA_949747745.1 uncultured Clostridia bacterium | reverse complement strand
TTTTTCTCCTCCTGCTAATTCTTCCATTTTTTTATCTGCATATGATAGCTGTGCCTGCTCTTCTATTTCTTTTATTTTTGTTATTAAAGTAGCATCTTTGGCTGTTTTAAATATTCCTCTTTCTCCGTAGTGTTAGGTTTAATGTCACTCCCGCAAGTATTAGTAGCACAATTATTGTTATCATCAATGCTACTAATGTTATTCCCTTATTATTAAATTCTCTCAATACATTAATTTTTTGCATTTTCTTTTGCTCCCTTCACTTTCTTTTTATCTTATTTTTTTATTAAATCATATATTTTATCCGTTTTGACGGATTTTTTATTTTTATAAAATAGTTCATTATGACTCAGCACTTATATAAAAAACTTCCTTACACACAATTATTTCATTATTCTATATAATTTGTCTAGTGGTACATTTAATGCAATTGCTAATCTAACCATCATAGAAAAGCTTGGTTCTTTTACTCTATTTTCTATATCATTTATATGTGTTGTTGATATTCCGCTTTTCTTTGATAGCTGTTGCAACGTATAATTCTTTTCTTTCCTTATTTCTTTTAATAAAATTTCTACTTGCATTTTCCCACCAATTTTGTATTTTTTTACATTAAATCATATATTCCATCCGCTTTGGCGGAAATGTCGTATTTTGCCGAATTTGTTTTCTAGTCAAATTAATTTTAACATATCAATTTGACTTTTTCTATTGTGTTTTGGCTTTTTGTATATATTTAATCAATTATAAAGTATAAGTCTATTTACTAAGTATTAAAATCATATAATTATATAACTTTATTTATCAGTCATTTCACTCATACTTTCTGCTTTTCTTTTTTGTTCTTCTGGTGTTAACCAAGCAAAATATGAACATACAAATTCACCATATTTAGTAGTATCTTCTCCAGATTCTATTCTAAGCCTCTTCCTTTCCTCATAAATCCTTTCTTTTTCTAATTTTTTTTCATTATTTATACTTTTTTCCATAATAAAAACACACCTCATAATCTTTCTAAATTATAAGATGCGCATTTTTCATTTTTTTATGCTAATTAAAGGTATCACTTTTAATATAAATAATTTTCAAATTACATGTTTATATATTTTCATCTCTTAATACATCAATAATATTTTCTTTCCTTATTTTGCTAGTTGAATATATCATTGTAATAAACACAACTAAATACACACTAACAATTGAAATAATAATACTTCTCCATGGTAAATTAAATACAAATTCTACCATATTTCCAAATCCTCTATTAATGAAATAACATATTATAACTCCAATTGGTAATCCAAACATCAAGGCTTTTGTTCCATAAAAGAAACATTCCAAATTTAACATCTTTTTAAACCCTTTATCTGTCATACCAATACTCTTTAACATTGCAAATTCTCGTTTTCTTAAATTTATATTGGTTGATATAGTATTAAATATATTAGCTATTCCTATACTTGATATAAGTACTATAAATCCATATAAGAAGATATTTATAATCATTTTTAAATTTCTTTGTGATTGTATGTTTTCTTTTACATTTGTAATATACAATTGTAAACCATTATACTTACTCTCCATTTGTTTTAGTTCTTCTTTTAATTCTTGCTCATTTTTTGCAGTAAAAACAATATTTGTTGTATAAGTATTTTCATTTTCTTCATTTATTACATCTTCATTTACAATTAAAATCAATTTAGGAATATCCATATTTGTTATGCCAAATGGCATTTTATCTGTAACTTTTGCAATTTCAAAAGATTTTTCTTTTGCTTTTACTTCTCCATCTTCGTTATCCTTTTCATACATATTTACTTTTAAATTATCCTTATCTTTTAATGAAGTAATGTTTCCTTCTATTTTAGCACTTCTTATCATATTAGAATAATTAATTAATATTCCTTGATTATCTTTTAAACTTGATATTCCAAACTGCTTTAAATACTCTTTCATTTGTTTATTTGTTAATGACATTATTTGTACTGCTATTGTATATCCATTTTCATCTTTTGAGAATATTTCTTCTATTTCTTTTTTATTATGAATATTCTTTCTCATATCCATATCCAAATCTTCCTCTTGTAATATTGTATACCTATAAACACTTTCAGAAATAGTTAATTTATCAATATTATCTGAATTTTCAAGTTGAGTTTTTATTTCTTGTTTCTGTCTAATTTCATTTTCTACATTTGTTCCATAAAGAATAATTGAATAATCATAATCTACATCTGCATACATTGCATCAAATCCACTATACATATAGTCTACAAATCCACTAACTGATACAAATAGTATTATGCTTATCATAAGCGAAATAACTGTTGTACGATATTTTTTCCTACTTCTTTTTAAATTCTTTAAAGCCATTTCTCCTTCTATTCCAAAAAATTTTCTAATAAATTTAGGAGTTTTTAATTTCTTAGCTTTAATTTGTATTTCACTATTTCCACGAATTGTCTCTATTGGACTTGCTTTACTTGCTCGTTTTGCTGGTATCATAACAGATAAATAAATAGTAAGTCCTATTAAAATAATTGCTACTATAATAGCATTCCAAGATACAACAAGGCTTAATGACCAATTAACCCCCTCAGATTCAAACATTGGTTTTAATAATTCATTTACTATATTTAAAGTAATTCCAATTCCACTTATTCCAGCTAAAATTCCTATAGGAATACCAATACTTCCTAAAATTGCCCCCTCATAAATAACCGATTTCTTTATTTGTTTTTTCGTTGCACCAATTGATGCTAGCATTCCAAACTGTTTTTTTCTTTCAGATACTGAAATTGCAAAACTATTGTAAATAACTAAAATAGAGCCTACCATAATAACAGTTATTAAAATACCACATACAGAATATAACATTTCATTAAACCCATTTGTACTGTTTACTCCTTTAAATGCTAATACATATTCATTATATTTTATATTATATGTTTTGTTTCCTAATGCATTCTCATAATATAATCCTAATTTTTCCGCCACTTCTTCTGTATCTTTATATAAATCTTTAACATTTTTTGAAATAACTCCTATATCAACATTTTTTACTGTTAATGCTTTTTCTTCATTAAGAAATGTAACTCCTGATGTATAATTATCAGTAGATTTTTCAAAATCTGGTCTTTGTATTTTTCCACATACTAAATAAGTTTTTGTTTCACTTTTTATAAAAGTTTCATTATCTTCTTTTGGCGAACCTATTAATTCCTCCCCATCACTCATTCTTTTTCCTATTTCTAAAGTAATTGTATCACCAATTTTAGGTTCATTTTCTTTTCCATCAAAAAAAGTAGTACTTAATACAATTTCATTTTCATTTTTTGGAAGTCTTCCATCTATTAAACGAATTTTCATGTTTTTTAAGGCTTCTTCGGTATATGCTTTAATATATAAAAACTCGTCTTCTGAATATTCATTTTTAGCCATTCCTACTCCGAGCCATCAAACAAACATTAGTAAATCTTCTATCATTTGCAATAGTTTGTATATCTTCTGTTTTAACATTTTTAAAATTAGCTTCCCAAGCACCATCATAACTAATTTGTACATTTAGCATAAATCTTTGAAAAGAAACTGCAAGAGTTGCAACTGCTGTAATCATTGCACCAGATAGAATAATTCCAATAATAGTAACTATTGTTCTTTTTTTATTTAGTTTTAAATAATTTGATGTTAATTTCTTTAATATATTCACAACTTCTCCTCCTAATTTATTTTTTCATCACTAAATATTTTTCCATCTTGAATTTTTATCATTCTATCTGCTTGACTTGCAATATTTAAATCATGTGTAATCATAATTAATGTCTGATTATACTTTTTGTTAGAATATTTCAATAATTCTAATATCTCACTAGAATTTTTGCTATCCAAATTTCCTGTTGGCTCATCTGCTAAAATAATGCTTGGATTATTTATTAAACTTCTTCCAATAGATACACGTTGTTGTTGACCTCCTGATAATTCACTTGGCAAGTGACGAATTCTTTGTTCTAACCCCAAAGTTTTTATAATTTCTTGTAAACGTTCATTATCTATCTTTTTACCATCTAATAAAACTGGTAATGATATATTTTCTTCTACATTTAAAATAGGAATTAAGTTATAAAATTGATAAATAAGCCCTACATTTCTCCTTCTGAAAATAGCTAAATCATTATTATTTAAAGAATATACATCCTCTCCTTTAATATAAACTTTTCCGTGATGTTGGTCTATCAACTCCTCCTAAAATATGTAACATAGTAGATTTTCCGAGAACCAGATGGACCAATAATTGATACAAACTCTCCTTCTTTAACTGAAAAAGATATATTATCAATAGCTTTTACAGCTGTTTCTCCTTTTCCATAAATTTTCGATAGATTTTCTACTTTTAAAATTTCCATATTTCTAACATTCCTTTCCTTACAGGCATAAAATTTGATTAACAATTATATTATATAATTTTGTTTTTCAAACTTTCCTCCTATAAACTTATTTTTCCTTATTATACACTTTTCTTTACCAAATTTTTCTAAATTCATAATTTCTTAATAAGTTTTAAGAAATTGTTAAAAAACTGTCACCTGCTTTTGCAAGTAACAGTTTTCTTAATTTAAAATTTTATTAGATTACTTAAAGGAAATAAGCTGCACTTCATTTCCTTTATATTGAGGCGTGTAAATTACCATAGCATGACCAATTACAGCAATATAGATAATAGTACCATATTCGTTTTCACTTTTTTCAATCATATCACTGGTAATTCCCTTATAACCTGCCTCATTCATTGCCTTTGCTGCTAATTCATATTGCGTCACTTTCTTTCTGACAATTTTACTTTTTGCCATTCTTCTTCCTCCATTTGCATCGTAATAATAATTACTATATACATACGGGAAAATATTATTTTGGAAATCCCATATATCATAACTATTTTAACATATTATATTAATTTTAGCAAATTAAATTCGCTTTCCTAATAATTTAAAATTCCCTTTATTAGTATTTGCCATTAATTCTAAGTTGTTATTCATAACAACACAAGTTGCATTATATTGTATATTTCCAATTGGTGTACTAAAATTTCCTGTAAATGCACACTCATTTTCTTTAGTTTTTGTTCCAGTAAAAGTATTTCTCATTCCCATTGTTTCAATCATACCTTGAACATTATTTCCATTACTCATTAATGTAATTGTTCCATTAATTGCACCCATTGGTGTATTTAGTGAAGAACTATATTTACCATCTAACATAAGACCTCTCCTTTCTTTAAAAGCACTAAATTTGATTAAAATTTTCAAATTTTACTTCCTGTTATATATTCTATGCTATTTATTTTATGTCCTATGATGCTTTTTTGTTAATAACTAAAAAGTTTCAAGAATAAATAGCTTTTTTATACAGCAAACAAGCCATACTGCTAGTGTCTTGCCTTTCCGTGGTATTCCTACAACAGTTAAGTTATCCCCTACCTCTTTTGTTACAACTGCATTTGCACCTATTTTTACATTATTTCCTATTTTAATTGCTCCTAGCACTTTTGCTCCACATCCAATCATTACATTATTTCCTATATCTGGATGACGCTTATATTTATCATGTCCTGTTCCACCTAATGTTACTCCATGATAAATTGTACAATCATTTCCTATAGTAGCTGTTTCACCTATTACTATTCCCATACCATGATCTATAAATAGTCTTCTTCCTATACTTGCTCCAGGATGTATTTCTATTCCTGTTAAAAACCTTGCTATTTGTGATACTAGCCTTGCTAGAAAATATAATTTATGTTTATATAGAAAATGCCCTATGCGATGAAAAACTAATACATGAAAACCTTGGTATAGAAATACAACGTAAAAAATATTTTTACATGCAGGGTCTTTTTTTTCTATATTTTTAGCATCTTCATATAATTCTTTAAACACTTTTCTCATACTATCACCTTTTTTATAATATGAAAATAGTATTGTAATTGTGCTTTAACAATTCCTAATTAGCACCCATACATAATCATTAATTATTTTCTTATTATATGTATTTTAGTAACTAGCTATCATATAGAATATAGTCCCATAATAATCAAGTTTTAACAATATCCATGTAACAGTTTTATAAAACTTTAAATATACTATTTATATATAAATTTTAAATAAGCATTGGAGTTGATTTATTGTATGTGTGGTTTAGTTCGGTTTTGTAAATTCAAAACATGATATATCTGATAAGAAAGATGTTATAACTTGCATGACAAAAGCCCTTGCAAAACGTGGGCCTGATGAAGAAAATCTCTATATTAGTAAACATATTAATTTAGGACATCGTAGGTTAATAATAATAGACCCTAAAAATGGAAAACAACCTATGAGTTTTACTTATAATGAAAATACTTATACAATTGTATATAATGGACAATTGTACAATACTGAAGATATTAGAAAAGAATTAATTTCTGTTGGTTTTAGTTTTAAAGGATATAGTGATACAGAAGTTATTTTAAAAGCATATATTCACTTTGGCAGTGATATTGTTAAACGTTTTAATGGCATTTTTAGTTTTGCAATATGGGATGAGAAAAAACAAGAATTATTTTTAGCAAGAGATCATTTTGGTATAAAGCCTTTGTACTACACAACTGTAGATGATAATTTAATTTTTGCATCTGAAGTAAAATCACTAATTAAGCATCCAAAAGTAGAACTTAAATTAGATAAAGAAGGGATTCAAGAATTATTAGGCATTGGTCCTGCTCATACCCCTGGCATGAGTATATTTAAAAATATATATGAAATAAAACCTGCCCATTTTGCTATATACAATAAATCTGGTTTACATATAGAAGAATACTGGAAATTAGAAAGTAAACCTCATACAGATGATTTTAATACAACATGTAATACTGTTCATGATTTATTAGAAGACGCAATAAAAAGGCAACTTGTATCTGATGTTCCACTTTGTGCAATGCTTTCTGGAGGATTAGATTCTAGTATTATTACAGCATATATATCTAATTATTATAAAAAGAACAATTTACCAAAACTTGATACCTATTCAGTTGATTATGTGGATAATGATAAAAACTTTGTGAAAAGTGATTTCCAGCCAAATTCTGATAATTATTATATAGATATAATGTTAAAACATTTTAATACAAATCATCATAAAATTGTAATAGACACACCAGAACTTGCATGTGCTTTAGAAGATGCCATGATTGCAAGAGATTTTCCACGGAATGGCTGATGTTGATTCTTCTTTATTGCTTTTTTGTAAAAATATACAAAAAGGTGCAACTGTTGCAGTATCTGGTGAATGTTCTGATGAAATCTTTGCAGGATACCCTTGGTTCTTCCGTGAAGATGCTCTAAATAGTAATACATTTCCTTGGTCTATTGCAATAGATGAAAGACAAAATCTTTTAAATAAAGATATTTCAAAAGAAATCAATTTAAAAGAATATATAGATTATAGGTATAAAGAAAGTTTATCTAATGTAGAAATATTAGATTGTGATTCTAAACAAACTGCTGAGAAAAGAAAGATATCATATTTAACCCTAAATTGGTTTATGCAAACACTACTTGATAGGTCTGATAGGATGAGTATGTATAATGGATTAGAACTAAGAGTTCCATTTTGTGATTACAGATTAGTAGATTATATGTGGAATGTTCCTTGGGAAATGAAAGCTTTAAATGGACGTGAAAAAGGACTACTTCGTTATGTTGTACGTGATTTATTACCAGATGAAATAGTAAATAGAAAAAAGAGTCCTTACCCAAAAACACATAACCCAAGTTACCTAAAAGCAGTAAAACAAATGCTTACAAATATCATGCAAAATCCAAATGCACCTATAAATGATTTACTAGATAAAAAATATATTTTAGAAATTTTAGAAACAGATGGAGTAGCTTTTACAAGACCATGGTTTGGGCAACTTATGATTTGGATGTCAAATATTAACACGAATTTTAATACTCTAATTTCATAGCAAGATATCTCTATTGAT
>CATKFT010000190.1 GCA_949747745.1 uncultured Clostridia bacterium | reverse complement strand
TAATTTCTTAATATTTATAATTTTTTCAGAAATACTTTTCAATTGCAATCTAATTTTGCCTAATCTTTTATTATAACATTTTATTTTCTTCTAGTCAACTTTACATTATTTTAACTTATGTGCTATAATTAATTTGTTAAAATAAAAATTACCTATGGAGGGCAAAATGATGACTGATACTTTAAAAACCTTTGAGGAACTCTGGCAGACAACTTTAGCAGGAAAAATCGACCGCGAACTTGATGCTAAGCTCTTACAGCTGGCAAAAGAAATCGATTCCGCCGATATTCCTTTACATGTTGTCATGAGGAACACTACAACAATCGAACACGCACGTACATTGGCATTGTATGCTAAAAGGGCAGGAAAGTAGGTAATGTATTATGGAGGAAACAGTTCTTGTTTCCTCCGCTTCTTTTTATTTAAAAATTAATTTTATTCTAAGTCATAAATAAAACGTAATTCAGTATTCCTTGTTGGTATTCCTAACAGATAAATTCCCTACATTTTCCTAAACACACCAGAAACTTTTCCTAAAATTTTACAATCTGGTACTATTATTGGATCCATTGTAGAATTCTCTGGTTGTAAACGTATATGGTCTTTTTCTTTATAAAAAGTTTTTACTGTTGCTTCATCCTCTATTAATGCAACAACAATTTCACCATTGTTGGCTGTATTTTGTTTTCTTACTAAAATATAATCTCCATCTAAAATTCCAGCTTCAATCATACTTTCTCCTCTTACTGTAAGCATAAATGATTCACTATTTCCAACAAAATCTATTGGAATTGGAAATGTATCTGTTACATTTTCTACTGCAAGAATTGGCGCCCCTGCTGTTATTTTTCCAATTACTGGTACTTCCACCATTTCTTTTCCAGAATAGAATTCTTTCATAGATGTTTGATTTTTGTTTTCTATTAATCCACCTTTTAATAATTTTAATGTTCTTCCTTTTTGTGACTCTTTTTTAATATAACCTTTTTCTTCAAGTTTTGCTAAATATCCATGTACTGTTGCTGTTGATTTTAGCCCAACTGCCTTTCCTATTTCTCTTACAGATGGTGGGTAACTATTTACTTGTATTTGTTTTTCTATGAATTTTAAAATTGCTTTTTCTCTTTTTCCAAGCTCATTTGGATCTTTTTTATTCATACTAAAATCACTCTCCTTTTTCTATTTGCCTATATGGTATCACAAAAAAACAAAAAAGTCAAACAAAAGTTTGAACTTTTTTGTTTTTTTAATCATACCACTCAAATTCCCATTCTAAAAACTTTACTGTATCTCCCTCTTTTATCCCTAATTTTTTAAGTTCTGTCTCTATTCCCAACTCACGAATTCTTTTTTGAAAATAGTGCATTGATTCATTGTCTCCTATATTAATTCTTCCCATTAGCCTTTCTACTGCTATTCCTTCAACAATATATTCTTGTCCTTCTTTTTTTACACTAAATTCATCTTTATCTTCTAATGTGTATACTATTCTTTCTTCTTCCTCTATTAACTCTTCTTTTGGTAATTTTTTTAAAATTTCTGCTACCCTATTCATAAGCTTATCTATTCCATCCCCTGTTACAGCAGATATTTTATATATTTCTAATCCTTTATTACTTGCTAATTTTTCTAATTCCTCATATAGCTTTTCATCTTGTACAATATCTAATTTATTTGCTACAATTATTTGAATTCTATTACTTAACTTTTTACTATAACTTTCTAACTCTTTATTTATAGTATAAAAATCTTCTACTGGATTTCTTCCCTCTATTCCTGAAACATCTATTACATGTAAAAGTAGTCTTGTCCTTTCAATATGTCTTAAAAATTGAATTCCAAGCCCTACTCCATTGCTTGCTCCTTCTATAATACCTGGTATATCTGCAATTACGAAACTGTCTCCAAATTTAGAATTTGCAACTCCTAAATTTGGTATAATTGTTGTAAAATGATAATCTGCAATTTTAGGCTTTGCAGATGTTACTTTTGAAAGAAATGTAGACTTTCCTACATTTGGAAAACCTATTAACCCAACATCTGCAAGTAATTTCAGTTCTAAAATAATTTCTTTTTCTTCTCCTTTTTCCCCATCAATTGCAAACCTAGGTGCTTGTCTTGTAGAGGTAGCAAAATGTACATTTCCTTTTCCACCCCTACCTCCTTTTAAAATTAATTCCTTTTGTTCTTCATTTGATAAATCTGCTACTACCTTTCCGTGTTTTGGAATCTTTAATAATTGTCCCTATTGGAACTCCTATATATAAATCTTCTCCTTTTTTTCCATAGCAATTATTTCCACTGCCATTTTCTCCATCTTTTGCTTTAAATGTTTTTTTATACCTAAAGTCTAGTAATGTATTCATATTAGGATTAACAAAGAAGTATATACTTCCACCATTTCCTCCATCTCCACCATCTGGTCCTCCACTTGCTACATATTTTTCTCGTCGAAATGTTGCTGCACCATTTCCTCCATTACCTGATTTTATTATTATTTTCGCATAATCTGTAAACATATTTTTCTCCCTTTAATATAAATCGTTGTCTTCTTCATCTATTCCATCCTGTGGTCTAAATGCTTAAGACATTATTAAAAATAAAAACTATTTAAAATAATCTAATTTCATAGCTTCTTTTACTTTTTCCATTGTAATTTTAGCTTCTTTTTTTGCCTTATTTGTTCCTTCTATTAAGATTTCCTTTACTTCATTTGGTCTATCTTCATAATAATGTCTTTTTTCTCTTATTGGTGCTAAATGTTGTGTTATATTCTTTATTAATTGCTTTTTACATGTAACACATCCTCGAAGCCCTTTCTTACATTCTTCACAAACACTATTTATTTCAGCTTTACTAAATAAATTATGATAATATGCTACCATACATATATTAGGATTTCCCGGATCATCTTTTTTTATTCTTGCAGGATCTGTTATTGCACTCATTACTTTTTGCCTTATTGTTTCTTCATCATCTGAAAGATATATCGCATTTCCTAAAGATTTTCCCATTTTTTCATTTCCATCTAAGCCTTTTATACGCTTATTTTCGCCAAGATATGCCTCTGGCTCTTTTAAAATTTCTCCATATATACTATTAAACTTTCTTACAATTTCTCTACACTGTTCAATTAAAGGAAGTTGATCTTCCCCAACTGGAATAATACTTGCATTAAATGCTGTTATATCCGCCGCCTGGCTAACTGGATATCCTAAAAATCCATATGTAACACTTTCACCAAATAATTCTTTTTTTTGAGCTATTTCTGTTTTTACAGTTGGATTTCTTTGTAGCCTTGCAATTGTAACAAGATTTGAATAAAACACTGTAAGCTCTGCAATTTCTGGTATCATTGATTGTAAAAATATGGTTACTTTATTTGGGTCAATTCCCACTGATAATTGATCCATAACAATTTCTATAACATTATTTTTTACTTTTTCTGGGTTATTAAAATTATCAGTTAATGCTTGAACATCTGCAACCTCTATAAATGTTTCATATTCATTTTGAAGTTTTATTCTATTTTGAAGTGAACCAAAATAATGCCCTATATGTAATTTTCCAGTTGGCCTATCTCCTGTTAATATTCTTTTATTTTCTTTATTAGCAGTCATACTATTCCTCTTTTCTTCTCTTAAACTGTATTTTAATTATACTCTAATTTTTGTAAAAAAACAACAAAAATTAGTACTGATACTTAATTATTACAAAATTTTATATTGTTCCATAGTTATACAATAATTTATTTTATAACTACAAATAAATTGATTACTGTTTTTATTTCTTATAGCAATTTAAAGCATGCCAAGAAAATCCTTAAATATTTCTTTATTTACTTGACGAATTTTATCAAAAAATGTATTATATATTATATAATTTTACATATTATAAAAGACTTTAAATTTAAATAATCTTTATATTTTCATCTAAGCAAAATTTAGAAAGGAATTGATTTTATTATGTTTAAACACATACCTAATATATTAACAATACTAAGATTTTTTTTAATCCCTGTTATTGTTTTATACTTAATTGAAGGAGATTATATTCTTGCATTTACATTTTTAACAATTTCTCGGATTAACAGATGTATTAGATGGGTTTATTGCAAGGAAATTCAATTTTATTACTAATTTTGGAAAGCTTATTGACCCTCTTGCAGATAAGGCAACTCAAATATCTGTACTTACTGTACTTACCTTACAAAATGTAATACCTTTATGGATTTTAATAATTGTCATTTTAAAGGAATTTACTATGATAGCAGGAGCTTCTTTTCTTTATGGTAAAGAATTTGTTGTTTCTAGCAAATGGTATGGAAAACTTTCTACTGTCTTATTTTATGTT
>CATKFT010000189.1 GCA_949747745.1 uncultured Clostridia bacterium | reverse complement strand
TTAATAAAATTAATAAAATTGGATTAAATTCTTTTTCTCCATCTAATAAACAAGTAGAAAAAAACCACCCAAGTATTAAGAAAAATGACAATTTCCAAATCTTATTCAAATCAACATTATATAATAGCAAAACTGCCTTTGATTTCATCAATTTATTTTTCAGATTTTGATTCTTCATACTTTTCTTCACTTTTTTTACCTTCTGAAAATTCGTCAAAGGCTTGATCGAAAAATCGTTTCATTTTCTCTGAAATTTTTTTCCAACTCCAATTTTTTATATATTTTAAATTTTCTTTTCTCAAATCCTCTACATGTTCTAAATTGTCAATAAACATTTTTATTTTTTCTTTCAAACATTCTTTACTACGTTCTTCTAAAATATATTTCTTCTGTAATGGACCAAACGCATCTGGAACAATACCAACATCTGTAGAAATAATAGGCACTACACAAGCCATTGATTCCAAAACTGGGTTTGGTGTTCCTTCTATTTTAGAAGCACAGATATATAAGTCTATTTTTGAATAGTAATCTACCATTTCATCATGAGGAATCATTCTTTCTTGTCTATCTGCAAAAAACATTTCAATAGCATATCCTTCTTCATTCAATTCTTCTAGTGCTGGTTTTAAAATTGTATTCACACCTTTAAAGTCCTCTTTGTCCTTTTCCCAAGCACTATTTCCTACCCAGCCAATAACCAAAGGTCTATTTTTTATATTTGAAAATCGCTCTTCATTTTTTGGATAAAAATAATCTAAATCAACTCCATCTGTGATTACCATATAAGGTTGCTTCGGGATTGGAAGTTCTTTATAAATCTGAAACAATCGATTTGATGAAACATAATATTGGTCTACTTTTGGAACAATATTAAGTGTGTTATTCAAGCTATCTCCTTCTAAATAAAGATGATCGTAAACTGCTGTCGTTATAATTTTAGGATGAATGAATTTGGCATAAAATGTCTCAACAGTACAACCTAAAGAATGCACATACTCTGAAAAATCATAATAATCTAATGTTAACAATTTTCCTCTCCAAAAAAAGTGCAATAAATCACAATCTTCAGCATAAATTAAGGTCGTTGCTATATTTTCATCAAAATAAGTTGTAGGAATAATTTTAAATTCATAATATTCACTTAAATTTTTGGATACATTTCTGGCAATATTTGCAAATGCCCAATTATCAGCATCCACAATGAATGCAATTTTTTTCTTGTTCATAAATTACCCCCTTTTTAATAACTTTCTACCAATTGTTTTTATTTTTCGAAAAACTTTAATCATTGCTTTAAAAATTTTATAACAAATTGGATGCCGTTTTTTGATTTGTTGAATTTTATAATACTTGCTAGAAAGACTATCAAAGTTATTGTATAATATCTTGGTTTGCTCCAAAGCAAAATTTCTTTCTGCTTTTAATCCTTCAATAATCATTTTCAATTTTTCTATTTCATGTTCATGTTGCTTTAATAACGTATATCTAAGTTCGGCTAATTCATTTAAGTGTTTTTTTTCTATTTGTATTATTTCCATCAATTGATGTTTTTGGTCCACAAAATATTTTTGATAATGTTCAGCGCTGTCGTTTGCCAACACTTTTTCTTTTGATAAGGCAATAAAAGTTTCTACTTTTTCTATCAATTGATTACGATATTTTTGATATAAAACTGGATTACTAGGAATCTTTTTTATATAATTTTTTAGTGTTTCAAACGCTTCTTCTTTTGAAACACAATTTAATAGTTGTGCATATTCTCCTAAGCGATTTTTAACATCTTTATTTTCTCCATCATATATCAAGATGACTGGTATACCCAAAGCCAAACATGGCAATGCACAATGAAGTCTAGAGGTAACCACTAATTTGGAAGCTTGATAAAATTTTAACAAATCCTCTACTTTATTCATTCTTTCTTCCCATGATAAGGTTTCGTGTTCTTTGCTTAGTGTATGTGTTTTTTTACAAATCTCCATATTAGAATTTTCTTGTAGCATTTCTACTAGTTCCTCATCAATGTCTACAACACAAATACGATTTTTAGGCTTTATATCTTCAAAAGGTTGTATGGTTAAAGTTAAACAACCTGAAAAGTAATTTTGTATATTAGCATCATCTAAATATGATTTTGTTAAGGAATCATGTAAACCAATTGGTTCATAATTCTTCAAATATTTCAAAAAATAATCAGTAAAATAGATTGGTTTCTCATCGGTTAATCCATCAGTAAAATGAACTGAAATGAATAATGGATTAATAAATGGAGATGGTGGAAAAGAATATTTATCATGGTTAAACCAGCCATTAAAAATGATGGTTACTGGCTCATCATTTTTTGAAACAAATTCATTTATTTGTTCTCGCTCAATATAATAGTCCACTTTAGGCAAAAATTTTATTGCAGCATAACTTTGGATATCGTCCCCTATATTTCTACTCTTTTTAAATGTTATCAAACCATATTTCATGTGCTTTACTCCTTACTTAATATTTATAAAACTATATATCCTTTTGAAAATTATAGCAAATCTTAAATTTTTTGTCCAGACTTACATTTTAAAGTTGTCAAAAAGCAAATTCTTATTTTCTTCTTTTTTCCTTAAAAGTGCAAGATTTAAAAACAAAAATGGAACTATTGTTGACAAGTGATTCATATTATTTCCAGATAGATAAGAGCAAGCAAAATAAAGAAGATAAACACTTAAAATCAAACTACTTTTTAAACTGAAATTCATAAACCAATTTCTAATAATCCAATATCCTAAAACAATATAAGGTAAAAAGAATAACAAACAACCAATTATACCGAATGCATAATACTGTAACACAAAATCTCTTTCAATATTAAAGATGTTTTGAATTCTGGTATTTGTAATTCCAAACCACTTATCTAACTCATTATCATTCACTTCTAATACTCTTTTTACCATAGCAGTTTCCAAATAACGATAATCAATTCTTTTTTCAACTGGAAGATTTAATATTTCATACCAAAAATCAGGGTCATGCTGATAAGGATATGATTTTAAAATAAATTGTTCTGCAATTCTTTTTTCTTTATAATGCATTTCAATATATTCTCTTTTATCAACTGAAACATAACCATTTTCGTTCATCACTAAAGTTGCTAACGCTTCTTCTTTAAGGGGTTCTTCTGAAATACTTCCTAATACATTCATGCGATTCACACTAGGAGAAAACGGAAGTACTATCATCATAGGAATAACAATTCCTAAAAAAAACAATAACAATTTCCTATCCCACTTTTCTTTTTTTAAGAATACAAAGAATAAATATGTCATAAAACATAAAACAAAGATGATAATACCGCCTATACTAGCTACTCTAGTTCCTAAAATAAGCATGGAAAATAATAAAATGCTTGTACAAAAAATGCTTGCTATTGACTTACTTTTTTGAAGCCATAAAAAACAAAGAGGAACCAATAATAAAAGCCAAGTACTTATCTGATTGGCATACATAAAAAAGCCTTTAGATGCCAAGTCATAATAATTATAGCCATTTTGTTTTAAGAAAAACCAAGAAATAAAATTACCTACGATTTTTTTATCACTATAACTTCCGTATGAAATACAAAAGAAATTAGTAATCACAATACTACCACTAATTAAAATAATCCAACTTAACATAATTTTTTGAATTTCATTCTTATTCAACCTCAAATAATAAAACAAAGGAATAAGAAATACAGGCATAGAAAGTTTTAAAAAGTACAAAAATTCTTTTACAATATTATAATTAAAATTACCTGGGACTAATGAAGTGAAATTTAGTGCATGAAAATGATGACATAAAAAATAAATTCCAAGCAATAATAAATATACTATAACCCATTTGATACTCTTTCTAGCTTCTTTCATCACAAATAATAACCAACAATATGCAACCAATATTAAAATAACTCTCACTAAAGTGGTGATACTGTTATAAAAGAACATAATTTCAAATATTGGAAATGTAACTAAAAATAAAAATATCACTTTTTTTAAAACGTTTAATTTTTTCTCCATATCATTCACCTTTCTTTAATGATATCATAAAGACAAAAAAAGAGAAACAATAATTGTCTCTTACTTATTTGTTTCGTGATAATAATGAAGTTCTGATAATTCTTCTGCTACCTTTTCTAATTCATCTGCTTCGATTTCATTTAGTACTTCCTCTACTTCAAATAGTAAAGAAGATAAGCTATTATAATGCTGATAAAATATATGATAACGTTCCAATATTTTTATTTGAGAATCTTTTAACATCAAACCATTTTTTCTCTTTATATAAAAGTCATGTTCAATGTTTAAGTCTTCCATTAAAGAATCAATATTTATATCATAACCATTTATTTTCATATACATCACTTCCTTATTTGTGGAGAAAAAGGATTTTGAAAATCCTCTAAAATAGATTTCTGTAAAGTAGGGTCTAAATTCATAGAATCTAATAATTTCTTTTGAATTGGCGTCAACATGGTAGCGTCATAAATTGCAATCCTGCATTTCAAACCACAGATTTGAGCACATCCCAATCGATAAAAAAAGTATTCTCTAATATCTCCTATTTTATCTCTGTATTTTAAATAATCTTCCATTAGCATTGGCTCTTCTATCATTTTTTGTAACAAATAAGCATAAGCGATATTTTTATGATTTCCTAATTGTTCTATAGAAAGTAAAGAACCATCTGGTAATAAAAAACCCTCTTTATACTCTTCTAACGTTTTTTGATAATCTAATTGTTTATCTGAGGCAACATAAATATCTAAGCTAGACTTTGCTTTTTTATTTTTTAATGATTCATAATTTAAAAGTTCTCCCTCTTCTAAATATATAAAACGTTTAAAATGCAGACTTGCAACAGCACAAGCTCTTTCAAAGAAAGGAAATCCTACTTGTATATATTGAAGTCGATGTAATAAAAAATCATAATATGGAGTAAATAATCCATATTGTTCTGCATAAGAGTCAAAAGCCTTTTTATTGACTTCTGATTCAGAACACCATCGCTCACATATTTGCTTACTAAATTCCAATAAATCTTCCCATTTTATTTCAAACTTTTTTCCATCTGGTGCTAATAATATCACAGTCATTTTATCCTCTTTCTAATATTTGAAATTATCCAATCTATCTAATAATTCCTTGGTAACTACTGCACTTGCTTCAGAAGTTTCTTCTATTTCTTTATAGACAACTTTTTTCATTAAAATAAAAGGTAGTTCAACAGCACACTCTAATTTATGTTTTACAAAGATTCTAGCTCTTACTTTATCGTAATTATGAATTGCTTCCTCTTTTTCAATAGGCTTTTTTCCTTCTAACTTTGCATTATCTACATTCCACATATCATCTTTATTAATCCCAAATTCAATTAACAATTCATATCGTTCAAAATCTTCTTTTGAATACATTTCCATTTGATTCATCCCATGACTAATCAAAAAAGAATTGCCAGAACCACTAATAATAATGGCTTCTCCTCCAGGTGTTTGATATGATGTTGCTCCTTCAAATGGAAAAGTAACTAAAACTTGATGATTCTTTAAAAAATCATTTCTTGCAGTTTCATAGCTATCAGGATTACTTAAATATTCAATAAATTTCATAACACTAGATTCAGGACCACTACCAGTAAAATAGTAATTATCCATATAGAATTCATAGCTAAACATTCCCTTATTAACAAGCTCTATTTTTTGAATTTGCTCCATGGAAACAATCGTATAACTACTTTGGTCTATCATGTATACCTTTCGATTGGTTGAAAGGGCTATGACATATTTTTTATCCATAAATGTCCCATATATACTTACAAGAGGAAATTCCATGGTTTCAAATAATATGCTCAATTGTTTGTTTTCATTCATTGCTTCATTTTCTTTTGACAACTTTCCATACTTAAAACGTTCATAGTAATTCAACGTTTTTGATATTGAAAGATAAGGAGTAAAAGGATATTCTGCTGTATTTTCGTGACAATAAGAACGAATAAAACGATATACTTTTGATTTTTCGCTTCCAGTAAATTGATATCCATTTAAAGAAAATGTTAGACCAAAAGTCCCAGTTCCTGTTATTTTAAAAATACTCATTTCTTCCCTTATCAAAACTTTATAGTGCTCTTTGTGCACAATAAGAAGTCTATCTTTACTAGTCCATACAATTAAATATGTTTTTTTCATAGTTGCAGTAATCGCTTCTATTATCGTTTCTCCCCCTGTAAGTAGGGTTAACATTCTCACATAAGCATCTACTATTTTATCTTTTTCTTTGAGTTGAAATGGTTCTATTTTGTCTAATGTTTTTGTGACCTCTGCCGTACTAATAGCAACTGGAATTTTAAATAATTCAAATCCAATTGGTGCTGTATAATGGTCTGGATTATCAATTCCCTTAACTTTGTCTATTGTCTTGTCCTTCATCTCAATTACTTTATCTTTTAAATTCACATTTCCTAAATATTCTGTCGCTTGTTTTATCGTATTCCCCAATTTATCTTTTAATGACATAGTCCATCCTCCGTTCTTAACTATTATAACAAAAAGTTTTCTATTTCACTAGAAAACTTCTAAAATTTTACATATTTAAATTCTGTTTCATCAACGCTTCTACTTCATCATGAAGCAATTGATTGGCTTCTTCTAATTTCATATCTCCAACTTTAAATGGTTTTCCATAACGAATCACTAAATTTTTACTTCTAAAAACATAATCTCCTGTAATCCCAAATGGAACCAAATAAGAATCCGTTTTTTCTGCCATACTTACTGCACCAAATTTAAAGGGTAACAGAAACTCATTTGTCTTATTTCTAGTTCCTTCTGGAAAAAGACCTACAGCTCCACCATCTTTTAACACAGACAAAGCCAAGGCTTTAGAATTCTCATCTTTTTTACTTCTATCTACAGAAATACAACCCGTTCCTTTAAAAAACCAAGCTACCTTTTTATCATCAAAATATTCTTTCTTAGCCATATAATGAATTCCTCTTTTAGTTGCTATTATAGTCAAGCATTGGTCATACAAATGTTTATGGTTACCAACAATCAAAATAGACCCTGATTTTGGAATGTTTTCTGCGCCTATAATGGTTGGATGATAATACCATTTAAAAATTGGACCCAGAATTAATTTTCCAAATTTATATAAAAATGGAACTTTTTTATTCATCATCATCAACTCCTATATCACTTTGCAATTTTATAAAATCTACTTTTCCTAATTTTGTTTTTGGCAACTTTTTTCTGTAAACGAATTCGGAAGGAATCATATATTTTGCCAAATTCTTTTTACTATATTCTCTAATCTCAGATTTGATAAATAACCCATGAAATCCTTCTTTTAAAACGATAAATGCCTTGGGAACTTCTCCTTTATATGGATGAGGAACTCCAACTACTGTACACTGTAGAACTGCTGGATGAGCTTCTATTACTTCTTCTATATGAGATGGAAATACATTATATCCACTAGAGATAATCATTCTTTTTTGTCTTCCTTTATAGAAAACAAAACCATCTTCATCCATATAACCCAAATCGCCTGTATGTAGCCATACATGTCCGTCTTTATGTACTTGTAACGCTTCATTCGTTTCTGCTTCATTGTTTAAATAACCCATCATTAAGGCTTTTGTATGAACAACAATTTCACCTGTTTCGCCAAAAGGAAGTGTCTCCCTAGTCGCTGGGTCAATAATTTTCACATAATTTCCTGCTAAAGGAATTCCAACTGAACCACTTTTATTCACATCATCTGCTGCCAAACAAACAGCAGCAAGTGCTTCTGACAAACCATAACCTTGTGTAATTCTTGCAGTTGAATTGTGGGCTTTAAAATATTCATTGATTTTGTTTTCCAAATTGCTATTTAAAAGGTCCCCTCCACTCACTGCGTATTTCAAAAACGATAAGTCAAGATGTTTTATATTATGGTTTTCAGATAACGCTTCAAATAAAGTTGGTACTCCCAAAACACATGTTGGTCTTGTTTTTTTGAATAGAATATCAAATTTTTTTGAATCAAATTGTGGGACTAAAATGGTATAACATCCAAGTGCTAAAGGAGTATGCATTAACACACTAAGTCCAAAACCATGAAAATTTGGCATAATTGCCAAACAACAATCACCTGGTTTTAATTGTTTTAATGAAATTTGTTCTTGCTTTGCTGCTAAAATAAAAGCTCTATTTTGGATTACTACATTTTTTGGAGTTCCACTTGTTCCACCACTATGAATAATAACAGCTGGGGTATCTTTCCCAAATTTTGTATCCATTTTTTCTCTTAATTTTTTAGATTGTTTTAGGAACGTTTTCCAACTCAGAAATTTCTCGTTTTTTGGATATTTCAGAAATTTTCGCCCTTGTGTTAATTTATATCCAATTTTCATAAATAATCCCATTGAGTCACTCGCTGAAACAAAAATAACTTTTTTTATTTTTGTTTCCTCTATATTTTTTTCTATTTTATGGTAAAACATATCAATCATAACTAGATATTCACTATTTGTAGAAATTAAATTGTCTTTGATTTCTTCTTCGGCAGAAAGTGGATGTAGCATATTTGCAATTGCACCCAATTTATTGAGTCCATATAATGCTATCAATACTTCTGGTACATTTGGCATACATAAAGTTACAATATCACCTTTTTTAATTCCCATTACTTTAAAAGCTGCTGCAGAGGCATCAATCTCATTTAAAAATGTTTTATAAGTTGTTTTTTTTCTAAAATACTCATAAGCTGTATAACTGGGATATTTTGCAGTACTTCTTTTTACTTGTTCATACATACTGATATTAGGGATTTTAATATTTACGTCTTCTTCTTTATAATATTTACTCCATGGAGCTGGTATTTCTTTTTTTCGTCTAAAAATCTCAAATATAGACATTACAAATCACCTCTCATTAATGTTTTAATAGTTTCCTCTAATTTTTCTTTTTCTCTTTCTAGATTATTTTCTATTATAGATATTGGCTTTCCAAAAACGATTTTTAAGTTTCTTGAGAATAAAGAATAGTCTCCCGTTATGGAAAATGGAATAATTTCTGTATTGGTGTCCCTCGCCATTTTTATTGCTCCCATTTTGAAAGGAAGCATTTTCATTTTTTCTTTTTCTGTTGTCCCTTCTGGAAAAATTCCAATTAATTGTTCTTCTTTTAAATAAGCTTCAGCTTTTTCCAAAGAACTATGGTCTTTTTTTGTCCTATCAACAGGAATCAAACCCATATTTCCAAATATAATTTTTTTAGGTCCTTTCCATAATTCTTTTTTTGCTAAAAAGTGAATAGAACGTTTGGTAGAACTGATTAAAAGCAAACAATCAAAGTTGCTAGTATGATTACCAGCTAAAATAATTCTTCCTGAATTTGGAATATTATCTCTTCCTATTATTTTAGGTGTAAAAAATATTTTAAATAATACTGTAATAATAGGTCTAGCAAATCGATATAATAATGCATCTTTTTTTTTCATATTTTTACCTCTATTCTATTATATCAAAATCCATCCAAAAATAAAACCAAAAGAAATAGTTATGATGTCTCATAACTATTGTGTAAGTTGAAAAAGTTTTGTTCCTTCTGATTTTTGATATTGATAAAATTTCTTTTTTTCTCGAATTTCACTTAACAACTTTTGAGCTTGTTCTGTCTTGTTTTTTCTTTTTTCTGCTTGTTTCAAATATTTATCTCCCAATCGAAAATCACTATTTGCGTAGCAATTTTTAGCAAACAAAAGCATCAGTAGAGTCAATTGCTCCTCATTTAACGAGAATTTGATTGCTACTTCTTCTATCGATTTTCCACTAGATACAAATGCTGCCATTTCTTCGATTGCATCTAACCCATAGTATTCATTCATATCATTCCGAAATTCTGTTTCTTCAAACGGAACTGAATATTTTCTATCTCCATTGTTTCTTTTTTTGCTTTTCAATTCTTCAATCAAATCCGAAAAACAGGTGTTTTTTCCTTTGGCACGATACATGGAATCTGCTACCCTCAAATAGTCAATCGCTTTTTTTATTTGCCCTATTTTCATATATGAAAGACCCAATTTTCCATATAAATAAGGAGTTGGCTTTCTTAAATGCGTTAAAACTTCTAAATAACATTGAATTGATTGATAAAAATTTCTTCCCCGATATGCACAATCTCCACTCTCCATTAATTTTTTGATATTTACTGGATTTTCTTCATAAGATTTTAATACAATTCTTTTCTTTTCTAAACCTTTATCAATAGGAAAAACATTTAAGCAAGGAATTCCTTTTGCAAATCGATATATTTTATGTCTTCTCTCTTCAGGCATTGCCTTTAAAATTACAATTCCTTTTTCACGTTCTAACAAATTACTCTTTTCTTCTAAAAGTTTCCATTCTGAATTACTTGTATTAATTTCAATACGTTCTTTTTCTGCTAATAGTATGGATAATAAGACCTCAGACTCAAAACTATTTGACGGAACTCCTTCAAACTTAACGTCCTCTGACATTTCTGACGGATTTGCTCCTACATAATGATAGCTTCCATCTTTTTTCTCTATTAATCTTCCTGTTTCTATTAGATATGCAATTTCACCAATATGAAAACCAAATTCTTTTAATGCTTCCATAGTTAAAATTCTTTTTTCTTTAACATGTCTTTTTATTTTTTCTAAATTATTTTGTGTAATCATACTGATTCCTCCCTGTTATATTTATCATACACAATTTTTCACAGGAATTCAAGAAACAATCTACAACAATATTGCACAAAAAAAGAGCCAATACTCTTTATTTAATATTTTTGTCATATTCAATATCTGACACTTCATATTTTCTTCTCTTTGAAATTGCACCCAATACCCTAGTAGAAAACCAACCTAATATTGCTAAAATAAAGAAATATAGTACTCCGAAAATAGTAAAATCAGGGGCTGTTTCAGTTAAGAGTCCTATAATTGCTGCTCCTGCACTCATTGAAGTTACGATCGTTAAACTATCTACTGATTTATTGGTAACATCTTGTTTAATCCCTTCAAATAGTTTTTGTGCAGAAGAAACATAATTTCTAGTCATTGTCCATAAATATTTTATATAATTTAAAGTATCACGCAATGTTTCATAACGATACCCTGAAATGGCTAGAAATTCCGCTAATTCAGCATCACTCTTGGCTATTTTTTCTCTTGTTGCTATATAAGTACTCATTTGGTCAATTCTTCCATCAATTAAATTAATTGTTTTTGCATAACCCTCTAATTTTGTTGTAAATTTAATAATTTCTGACCCTTTTACATTCGCATTTTCTTTTACGGCATCTATTTTTTCCCAAATGATTCGGTGCATATTTAAATAACGGTGTAATTGGCCTTTAAATTCTCTAATAAATACTTGTTCTTCTATATATCTTTCAATATTTGCTAATGATTGATTTTTATTATTAATGAAATAATATTTATCTCCTCTAATCACATCATATTTATCATTTACAAATTCAAAATACTTTTGTTTTTCAGTTCTAGATAATAAATCTGAAATTTCTTCTTTTGAAGCATTATCACAAATTACAAAATAAGGATACACAGTCTCAATGTTTGCCAATTCTTTTGGAACAGGAGCTCCTAAACTAAACAGATAGCTAAATGCAGGTGATAACTGATTTTCATAATAATCTGTTACATGTTCAATGTCTGCAAATAAAGTATCTTCACTTACTTTTTCATTATTTAAAATGATAAGCCCATCCTCAAAAATTTTTACTTTTATATTAACTGCTGTTGTAAATTCAATATATTCTTCTCCAGAAACCCCATAATCTATTTTTCCAATTGCTAAATTTTTTCGATATTCCAATAATTTTTCTGGGTCTAAATCTAACTGAGATTTACAATCTCTTAAAAAATCATATATTTCTGATAATTGTAGCATCGTTCTTTGAAACCAGCCACCGATATAAACGTTACTAATTTTCATATTTTTACTCCTAACTTATTGTTTTTGAAAAAAATGCTGCATCATTTACTATAAATCCATAATTTTTGTAGCAAGCATGTGCAGGTTGTCTAAAATTTTTTGACCAAAGTTCCATTGCAACACAACCCTTCTCTTTTGAAATACGTTCACATTCAATCAACATTTGAGTCGCAATGTTATGTCTTCGATATTCTGGTTTTACACAAACATGATTTAAAATTGAATAAGTATTCATGTCTTCGTAAATTGTAGGTATAATTGTTATTTTACTATGAGCAATTACTTCCCCATTTACTACTCCTATCAAATAAACTTGATTTTCATCTGGCTCTGTTTCTAAAAATACTTTTTTTGCATACTCTATATTCGTGTTTTCATGAAAACATTCATTGCATAACCTAATAATTGCTTCCACATCATCTATGGTTGCTATTTTAAAACTTACTTCCATTTTTTATCCTTTCCTTACATATTTAAGATATGCTCTGCTATCTTCTATTTCTATTATACACTACTTTGTAGCTTTTGGTTACGTTAATTGTAATTTTAATGATATATTAAAAATTAAATGATTGCATACAAAAAATGATTGAATCGATTTAATAGCATGTAATAATTTGAATCACAATTATTATTTCTTTGAATAAATCTTTTCATCTTGTATGACATTACATTCATTTGTTCTTCCTTTTGTATATTTCTAATAAAATTGAAGATAGTTAATACTATCATTAAGAATTTCAACACATACATTAGACTATAATTATGTTAAAAAGCAAAAAAAAGTCTTAAAATCTAAAACTTTCAAGACTTTTATTAACACTCTGGTGTCCCCGAAAGGATTTGAACCTTCGGCCTACCCCTTAGGAGGGGGTCGCTCTATCCAGCTGAGCTACGGAGACATATTTTTATTATAACATGTTTTAAAATAAAAAAAAAGATAGAATTCTATCTCATATGATTTAGTAACAATAAAAAATAAACATTAAATAGATAAGCCAACCGAACTTGAAATTTCTTTTCAAACTCTATCATTGCAACACCTTTATCTACAAAACTGACAACCCAACTTTCCGCATATTTTGGAATAGCTATATTAATTGGAAACATATGGGTACGTATCATATCAATTTCTTTTTCCGTTAACTCAAAGTTTTCTAAGGATTTTTCAACTGCTCTTTTAGGATGTATAAAAGTAGATAGAAAACGTTCCTTAGAAGTTCTTTCTTCATTACTTAAAAAAAAGTCATGCAATAATCCACCACGTGCAACATCTCTATAATCTAAGTGTAGAAATTTCGCAATCTTATAAGAATAATAAGATACTTTTAATGAATGGTCGTATCTAGTTACCCCATGATGCTCTATAGATTTTATTTTATTAAATTCTTCATTTACTAAGATATGATATACAATTTTATTATATTCTCTATCAAGTTCTTTCATTATGAATTTCACCTCGAACTATTATAGTATATCATAAATCTGAAAAAAATAGTATGCTCTTTCCATAACTTTAACAATAAAGTGTAAAAAAGAATAGTTTTCACTATTCTAAAAAAGTTGGTGTCATACTAATAGGTTCAATTTGAATAAACGTATTTCCGTCATTAAGACTGATTTCAGTTCCATCTAAATAGGTATATTTTGTTTGGCTGCTTCGATTTTCCTTTGACCAAGATATTGGAACAGCATAACCATTTGTTACAAAATATCCACTTCCACTTCCAATAGTTTTCAAATCCTGTCTTCCATAAGAGTCCATTGAATAATTTTCTACCTTTTGAATGATAATATTTTTTGTTGAATATTGTTCTTTCGTGATTCCATCTGTATGAGCCCAATCGTTCATATATCGCATATAGCGTTTTGTCTCTGCATTATATTGATAACTTGTTGTATGTGCTTTCGAATAAGGAATCACTACAGTATTGGCAATTATTGCATCTTCTTTCAAATTGTTATTTAATTCTTCTACACTGTAATTAAATAGCAACTCTTTATTGGTATCTCTTGTGTAATTTCTTTTTTCTGCTAGAGCTTTTACTAACGCTATACTAGTAAAAGCAGTATGCTCATAAGCAACACCTAATGTTCTATCTCTCCAAAAACTATTATCATAAATTCCATTAATGTTATTTATTCCTAAGTTTGAAATATCAGATTGGGCTTTTGGACTCCAACCAAAATGGATATAAATGGCATCATTCTCTAACGCGTAATCCAAAAAATAATGTCTAGCACTTCGAACTGAACCAATTCGTTCTGTATCTTTATCTTTAAAAAGTGCCATCATTCTAGTAATTCCACCTTCTGTTATAATTTCATAAACTAAATATGCATCATTTATTCCAGAATGATTTTTCCACGCAGCTTGATTATTATTAATCATGATAGCATATGGTCTTGATTTTGAATCTTCATTTACAATTTTTAATTTTGGTTTTGGCTTTTCTTCTTTCACGTTCGGCTGATTCGTTTTTTCTTCCTGCTCTTTTTCCTTTCTCATAAAAGTCTGATATAAAAGTGGGATGCTCACTCCCAATACTAGTAAAATCAAGATGAATAAAATTATTTTTTTCTTCACTCTCTCACCTTCTATTTTAAGTATAGCAGTTAATGGCAAAAAAAGAAATAAAAAATTTCATGATTTTTGTCAAAAAAAGCAAGCTTTTTTAATTAGAAAAAAGGACTTGCTCTGATTTATATTGTTTGATAATAACTCCAAGAACAATAGTAATAATTGCAATTGTTGAGAAAAACATTAATAAAATGTGCAAATAATTAATGGTTCCTGCTGTAATGTCTGTAAATAAAAGAGTGAAATTTAAAAATGGTACAAGCGCCAATATAGTTGAAGATTCAACGTTAATCATAAATGCTATCATTCCTGGAAAAAAAGAAATAAAAGTAAGTGGAGTTAAAGCACTTTGTGCCTCTTTAAAAGATTTAGAACGACTTGCTATTGCGATACATAATCCACTAATTAAGAGAGAATATGCAATAATAACAAAACAGGCAAATAAGGTACTTTCTAAAGATAGCATTAAATTGATTCCTTTGTATATTTGAAACATATTGTTAGCAACCATTAAAGAAACAATTGTTAATAGTAAACTAATTGCACCAGTAATCATAGAAGATAAACTCACACTTAAGAATTTACCAATGATAATGTCTTTACTTCGAATTGGAAACGTAAGTAATGTTTCTAATGTTCCTCTTTCTTTTTCTCCTGCTGTTGCATCAGTTGCAGGATATGTTGCTGATACTGTAATAGCCATGATAATAAATAAAAAAGCATAATTAATAATGTAGTTAGCGTAAAAATTTTCTACTTCTTTGATGTCTTTTTCTACTGTAATAATAGCAATAACATCTTCCGCTTTCATATTATTTTCTTGTAAATATTTTTCTTGTAAGTATTCTTTATATGAAGCAAAAAAACTATCGGTCAAGGAAGCAGCATAACTCGTTGTTTCGTTATCATCTCCATGAATAACATAGTTACTTCCCTCTTTGGTTACATATAAATCAATTGTTTTTTCTTTATATGCTTGTTCTAAATTTTTTTCTTCTATTATGAATACATCTATTTGTAATTCTTTCGCAATCTCTTTTTCAACCTCTGATAATTCATAAGAAAATCCAATTTTGTTATATTGCTCTACTGGCTTATTCATTTGAGATTCAAATAGCGCTGACATTCCAATTACTAATAGAGGAATCATAACTGGAATAATTAACATCATGGATAATGACTTTTTATCTCGAAACATTTCTCTAATTTCTTTTTTTAGCATATTCCATAAATTATTCTTCATTACTTTTCCCTCCTATTAAAGCAAAGAATGCATCTCTTAAGTTTGTCGTCTTTGTTTCTTTTCTTATTTTTTCTGGTGTTCCCTCTTTTATAATAACACCTTTGTTTATCATAATCACATAGTCACATATATTTTCGGCCTCTTCCATATAATGTGTAGAATAAAGAATGATTTTTCCTTTTTTCTTTTCTTCTTTCATGAAATCAAGAATTACTTGACTAGAAATAATATCCAAACCACTTGTCGCTTCATCTAAAATATAATATTTAGGGTCATGTATTAAGCAACGTGCAATATTGACTCTTTGTGTTTGTCCTGTTGAAAGATTTGCAATTCTGTTATAAAGAAAGCTTTCCATGTTTAATGTTTTTGCAATTTCTTTTATTCTACTGTCGATATTTTCTTTCTTTACCTCATAAATTTCAGCACACATTTTTAAAAGTTCATAAGTAGATAATGTATTATAAATTTTAGTATTGCCTGATAAATACGCAATATTCTTTTTTATTTCAATCTCATTCTTAGAATAATTTAACCCATCAAATTCAATTGTTCCAGAAGTTGGTTCTAGAATTCCAGCTATCATTCGAAGTAATGTGGTCTTTCCAGCTCCATTTGGTCCTAATACTCCTATGATTTCTCCTTCTTTTGCTTCAAATGAAATGCCATTATCTGCATAAAATTCTTCTTTTTGCTTTTTTGAATTATACCTTATAAATTTCTTTTTTAAATCTTTTACTTTAAGCATTTTCTCACTCCTTTATGATTTTATTATACTACAAACTTTCTTTTTGAGTATATTTTTTATTATATCCTATTATAAAATTACACTTATTAGTGCTTCAAATGTTTAAGAGTACCACTATTTATAATGGTCTCCATAGTACTTATTTTCATCCAATCAAAAATCAACTTCTTTTTAGAAAGTCGATTTTACGCTTAAATTCAAACCCTTTTCCAGAGTTCAAATGTATTTCCTACTGTTGTTCTAAGAAAGAGCATTCCACAACTCTTTTGTCCAAAAGAAATCATCAGTAATAATATAAAAAGCATAACACATTTATACACTAACACTTAATTTCGCACGTATATTGATTCGTTTTATACAAATATGTTTACTAAATTGACGCCATTTAGTATTTAAGGAATACAACTTTTTCCATATATAAATGATTATCACAACATAATTGTTCATACTTACTTGTTTAATAATATCCTTAACACCAGTAAATTTATATATCATTTCAATTCTTTTTAAGACTTCCTTATCAAGCTCTAATTCCTCAACAACATCCATATTCATCACTCCCATTCTCAAATAACAAAAAAACTAGACGGTACTTCTAGTTAATATTTATTACTCTCGAATTAAAAGTTCGAGTATCAATCAAATCTGGTGCTGGAAACAGGAATTGAACCCGCGACCTACTGATTAC
>CATKFT010000188.1 GCA_949747745.1 uncultured Clostridia bacterium | reverse complement strand
TTATACTAAAACTAAGAAAAGGAGAGAAAATTACAATGAAAATAAATTGCAAAGCAGAAATTATAAAAATAGAAAAATTAAAAGAAGACATATATAAATTCAGTGTAAAAGCAGAAGAAATAGTATCACAAGCAAAACCAGGACAATTCATAGAAATACGAGTAGTAGATGAAATAGAACCATTACTAAGACGCCCAATAAGCATATATAACTTAGAAAAAGAACAAGGAATACTAGAATTTATATTCCAAGTAAAAGGAAAAGGAACAACCTTACTTGCACAAAGAAAAGTAGGAGAAAAGCTAGACATAATAGGACCAATAGGATATGGAACATTCAGCATAAAAGAATACAAAAAAGTAGCAATAATAGGAGGAGGAATAGGAATATTCCCATTATACGAACTATCAAAACAATTAAAACAAAACACAAACACAAATGTCAGCATATACATAGGATTTAGAAATAAAGACCTAATAACACTAGAAGAAGAATTCAAATCTGTATCAGACAAACTAACAATAACAACAGACGACGGAAGCTATGGAATAAAAGGATTTGCAATAAACGAACTAAAAAAAGACTATGAAAAAGAAAAACCAGATTGCATATATGCTTGTGGACCATTACCAATGTTAAAAGCAATACAAGAATATGCAAAAGAAAACAACATACGATGTGAAATATCATTAGAGCAAAAAATGGCATGTGGAATAGGAGTATGCTTAGGATGTGCAGTAAAAACAGCAAAAAGTCCACAAGATGCCCCACAATATTGGCATGTATGCAAAGCAGGACCAGTATTTAACGCCATGGATGTAGAAATATAAAAATAAAAAAAGCAATAATAGAAGAGAGGAGAAAAAACAAAATGAACACAAGTATAAATCTAGCAGGAATAAAAATGAAAAACCCAGTAACAGTAGCATCAGGAACCTTCGGATACGGAAGAGAATTTGAAGAATTCATAGACCTAAACAAACTAGGAGGAATATGCACAAAAGGAACATCACTAAAACCACGTCCAGGAAACAAACCACCAAGAGTATACGAAACAACATGCCGGCATGTTAAACGCAATAGGTCTACAAAATCCAGGAGTAGAATACTTCATGCAAAACGACCTACCATACCTAAAAAAATTTAACACAGCAATAATAGTAAACGCATGTGGAAGCTCAATAGAAGAATATGTAGAACTTGCAAAAGTATTAAACACATTAGACATAGATGGAGTAGAACTAAACCTATCATGCCCAAACGTAAAACAAGGATGCATGGCATTTGGAACAACATATGAAGGAGTAAAACAAGTAACAAGCCAAGTAAGAAAAGTACTAGACAAACCATTAATAGTAAAACTAACACCAAACGTAACAAGCATACAAGAACCAGCACGAGGTGCAGAAGATGCAGGAGCAGACGGAATATCACTAATAAACACACTACTAGGGATGAGTATAGACATAAACACAAAAAAACCACACCTAGCAAACAACATGGGAGGACTATCAGGACCAGCAGTAAAACCAGTAGGAGTAAGAATGGTATATCAAGCCCATCAAGCAGTAAAAATACCAATACTAGGTTTAGGAGGAATAGTAACTCGGAAGCGATGCAATAGAATACATGCTAGCAGGAGCAAGTGCTGTATCTGTAGGAACAGGAAATTTCATTTCACCAGATGTATCTATAAAAATAATAGAAGAAATAGAAGACTACATGAAAAAATATAATATAGAGGATATAAACAGTATAGTAGGAACAGTACAAATGAACTAAAGTTACATGTCAGGAGTTATAAAGAAATGACTAAAATGAAAATTTTCACAAAATATTGAAAATAGGAATAAAATGTAGTATAATGAAAATACTAAGATGACAAAAATGATTTACAAAATAATTCAGGTGTTCCACCACCTAATCCAAAGTGAGGACGATAATTCAGGTGTTCCACCACCTAATCCAAAGTGAGGA
>CATKFT010000187.1 GCA_949747745.1 uncultured Clostridia bacterium | reverse complement strand
ATTATAAAATAAGGTTTTCTTTAAATTATGCACATCTGCATATTTAATATATCCAATATGACCACATAAATATTTGTGAGCTTCTTTTGATGTCATTGAACCATTTTTTACATTTTCTTTCAGCTTTTTTATTTTTCTTTTTAAACTCTTTTTTCCTTTTTCTCTTATCTTCATCCTATATTCATTTATTTTATATCCACAAAAATTTACACCTTGCTTACTTTTAAAAATTTGTGTCTTTTTATTTAATGACAATTTTAAATTATCTTTTAAAAATACTATACTTTTGCCTAATACTTCTATTGCTTCTTTCTTAGTTTTTATTAGTATTATAGAATCATCCATATACCTATAATAATATTTAATTTTTAGATTATGCTTTATATATTGATCAACTTCATTTAAGTATATATTAGCAAATATTTGAGAAGTATAATTTCCAATTGGAATTCCATTTTCATCAGATGAATCCAATATTTCATTTATTAGCCACATTAATTTTTCATCTTTTATTTTTCTTTCTAAAATATTTTTCAAAATTTCTACATTAATACTTTGAAAATATTTAGATACATCCATTTTTATTATATAATATTCTCCCCATATTCTTTTGCAATGAAGCATTCCTTTTTTTACATCTAATGAAGCTTGATGCATTCCTTTTTTAGGAATACAAGCATATGAGTTCTCTATAAATTGAGGCAAATATACTGGTGCAAGAAAATTATCTACTATCCATCTATGTACTATTCTATCTAAATATCTAGATTTTTGTACTTTTCTAAGTTTAGGCTCATGTACATAAAAAATTGTATAGCCCCCATGCTTATATGTCTTATTTTTTAATTCATCATATATATATTGTATATATGATTCTTGTTTTAAATTAAACATTATTATATCTTTTCTACATTTCTTATTATCACTACTTTTTTTATGCGCTTTCATTAAATTTTCATATGTTAAATATTTATCAAATTCATTTCTTAATGTTTTGGGCATGATACTTTATTAGTCCTCCAGTAATTTTTCCTAATTCATTTATTAACTCCATAACATATTTAAACTTTTTTTCATCTATCCAATGATTATCATTCATTATTCGTAAAAAAATTCTTTGTAAGTTTAATCTTGCATCAATTCTATTTAGAATTTTAAGTTTTCCTTCACTGTCTATTTTACTTAACATTAATATATCTTCAAGCATTTTATACATAGTATCCTTATATTCATTGCCAATACTAAACTTCTCTGTTCTTGGTAACTTAAATATGATGTTTAACATATACTTTATGTAATTTTCAGTTTTGGGAATTAATACTAATTCTTTTTTTAAATCCATTATTAAGCCTCCAATTACTTATGTTGATATTCTTTTATTTTTTGTAACAAATTTCATAAGCTCCCTCAACAATCCTAAATTACATTTAACTTTAAAAAGTTTAACTCCTCATACCCTTGTTATAATATTGCACTAACATTAACCAAGTTGTATGTTTTTGTGTATCGCTACCAGGGTACAGTGCTACTTTATATAAAGTGCGGGACGAAAACCGATGTTCGTGTTAGTGCCGCTAGCCCAATCGTAGACACGGTAGGCTACAGGGTAGTCAGAGGGACTGCCGTTGAAACCCCCCCCACGAAGCAGGTAAGCCAATGTGTTGTTATTTGCCATGAAGCACATCTCCTGTGTCCACTCCCATAAATTTCCTGCTAGGTCATATATATTGTTTTTTCTTGCTCCATCTGAAAATCCTGTTGTTCTTATTCCATAATGATGTGTTGTATCTGATGTTGTAAAACTTCCACTTTCTATTCCGTTACTTGAATTTATTCCTATATATCTTCCTCTTCCTTGTTCATATGTTAGCCCTGTATCTGTTTTATAATTTCCCCATGGTGTATTTTTTACGTCTGAATAATCACTCGTTTTTGAAATGTATTTCATTGTTGCATCCCACATTGTTCCTGTCATTAATCCACTTCTTACATAACTATTTTTATACATTCTTTTTGACATTTCTACTGCTGTATAATAGTCTGAATGATAATATGGTATTTCTCCTGGTTTTGTTGTTACTTTTCCTTCTGTTACCTTATCTTTTGTATAATTTCCATTTTGCCATGATAATGTTCCTGTTGGTGTTTCTAATGTTTTATCTCCTGCAAATGTTATATCACTTGTTCCTGCTTCAAATCTTCCTATATAGAATCCTCCATATTTTTCTATTTGTACTAACTCTGCTGTATTAGTTGACCTGTCCCAGTTTCCTGTTACATTTGTTGGTAAGCTTTCTACTTTTGTATAATTTTCTTCACTACATGGTATCCATATAAATTGGTTTCCTACTATTGCTTTTTGTTCTTCTTCTTTTGTTACCCCTGAGTTTATATTTCCATTTGCATCATATATTTGTTTTACTGTTCCATCTGCATTATATATTGCTCCTGCTGGTACTTCTCCATTTGGTGCTTTTGCTTCTCCTGCATATTTATTTTTATCTTTTATATTGTCTGATATTACTACTCCTGTTTCTATTGTTCCTCCTACATAGTAAAACCCTTTTGGTACTGGTATTGTATTTGCTTTCCCATCTGATATAGCTTCTACTGTTGCTATTACTTCCGATTTTTTTATTTCTTTTCCTGTTTCTTCTTCTACATAGCTTGGAGTTACACTTAACCATCCTTCTGGATATGCTACTTGTGTTCCTGCTTCTGTTTTTTCTGTATTTTCTGGTAAATTTTCTTCTTTTCCAAAACTATCTAATAAGTTATCTAAATCTGCTAGTTCTTTATCACTTGCATTTGTATAGTCTTCTCCTGCTTTTTTGGCTAGGTTAAATATTCCTCTTTCTCCGTAGTGTTAGGTTTAATGTCACTCCTGCAAGTATTAATAGCACAATTATGGTTATCATTAGTGCTATTAGGGTTATACCATGTCTTCCATCCATTTTACTTCCTATTAATCTTCTTGTAACTTCTTCCACGTTCTTTCGTCCTCCTTATTTTCCTTCTTTTACTTTAGTATGTACTTGTTTATTTGCTTCTATTCAAGTTTTTCCATATAATACTTTATTTGTATACATTTTATCCTTTATATAGAACTATGTCAAGACATATTACGCAATTGTATCGTATTGTATGTTACAGTTACCCGAAAATGTATATATTTATATTAGATAGCATTCAAAGAACCCTCAGTTGCAGAGTAACTGAGGGTTCTTTGAATATAATTTTTGTTAACATCCTTATTTTTAGTGAACCTGTAACTTTTATAGTTTATAGTCCAATAGACTTAATTCTATTTTATAAATTTCTATTGGTTCACAAAATAATTAT
>CATKFT010000186.1 GCA_949747745.1 uncultured Clostridia bacterium | reverse complement strand
ATATTTTGCAAAATTATATAAGCATTATTTCTTCCCTTATCAAAATTATTACATATTTTAATATTTAAATTTAGTTATAAATATTAAAATTTATTATGCATTAATATAAATATTAAGTTATTTCATAATTATAAAACTTAAAATAACCTTGTAGCAGTTACATATCTTCTGCTATATGACCCACTTGTTAAAGAAGATGTTTTAACACCTGTCTTTTCAGTAGAAGCATGAACAAAATTATTATTTCCAATATAAATACCAACATGCCCTATTCCTTTTCCTGTTTTATAATCTGTAAAGAAAACTAAGTCTCCTGGTTTTAAATTAGATTTACTAACTTTTGTTCCTACTTTACTTTGTGCTGTTGCTGAGTGTGATAAATTAACTCCAAATTGCTTATATACATACATTGTAAGACCTGAACAGTCAAATCCTTTACTAGGACTTGAAGCTCCATATACATATTTGTATCCTACAAATTGTTTTGCATAATTTGCAACTTCTTGACCTTTTGTACTTGCATCTTTAGAAGTAGATTCTACTTTATTTTCAGTTTTTGTTTCTTCCTTTTTTGTATTGTCTTGATTTACAGTGCTATTTCTATCTACTCCACCTCTTGAAGTAATTTCTGTTTTCTTTTCTGATACATATGTTTTTAATACATATCCTTCTTGGTCATTATGCCTAATTTTATACCAGTCTCCTTGTTCTTCTAATATTGTTACTTTTGCATTTTGTGCAAATACTTTCAATACTTTTGAATCTGTGCTAGATTCTTGTCTAAAATTAATTCCTGTTGAAGTAATATATGCTGTTTTATTTAAAGTATTACTTGAAGTATTATTATCTGCAGTTGTATTATTTATATTATTTGTGTTATTATCGTTTACACTATTGTTATCATTACTGTTAGTATTGTCTATATTATTGTTACTGTTATTAGTATCTTCATTATTATCTTTTTCTAATTTAATCCAACCATTTTGTGATGAAGTAGTTATATAAGCCCATTCATTTATAATTTCTAAAATTTTTACATTTTCACCTTGTTTTAAGTTAGAAATAATTTTTGAATTAATAAGTGGACGTATATATAATTTCATTTCACTTTTTATAGTAGTCATAGTACCTTTTTTAGCCTCATTTACAGTTAATTTTCCTTTGTTTGTTTCTGGCTCTTGTGTTTCTCCTTGAATTGCATTTCCAACTGTATTTTCAGTATTTTCCTTTTGTACATCTACAAATTCTTTTTGTACATAACCTTTTATTTTGTTATATCTAACTTGATACCAATCTCCATCTTCTGCAAGTATTTCTACTTTTTCTTTTTTAGGTATAATTTCTAATACAATAGATGTATTAGATGTTGTCTTTCTTAATTTAGCTTCCTTATTTATGGTTCCTGAATTTGCTCCAAAACTTGCTATAGCAATTCCTATTGTTAATATTAATACAACTATTAAAACTATAGTAGCCTTTTTTAATTTTGTCATTTTAATATCCTTCCTTTCTTTCCCACCTTTATAGTATACACGAATTATCAAAAAATGTCAATTTTGGATTTATTAGGTTAGAGACTTTCACAATATTAAAATTGTGAAAGTCTCTAACTTTTCTTGTTATGGAATTACATGTTTACAACTAATTTATCAAATTTGGTTTTTATATAATTTTCTAATTTTCCGCATAAACTCATTTGGTTTAATTTCCTTTTTTGCAACCATATCAAGTCCTTTTTCCCAACTTGCTGTTAGTTTTGGATTAAGTAAATCTTTCATAGATGTATTCACCACATCATATATAATCTCTCCAAATTGTGTTGGTGTTATTATTTGTGTTTTTGCATTTATTTCTATATATTTTATCTTTTCTAACTTTTTCATTATTTCAGCTCTTGTTGCACTTGTTCCTATTCCTGCTCCTTTTATTTGTTCCCTTAATTCTTCGTCTTCTATTAATTTTCCTGCATTTTCCATTGCAAGTATTATTGAGCCTGAATTGTATCTTGTAGGTGGGCTTGTTTGGGCATCATTTATTTCAAAATTCATAATGTCAATATTTTGTCCTTTTTTTAATGTATTCAATATTTCTATATTATTTTCCGTTTTCTCTGTATCATTTTCTATTTCTTTTTTATCATTAGCAACACTTGTATCTATATTTTTTTGTTCCTCACTATTTTTAATTCTTTCTTTTTCATTTTGTGATTTAGAATTACGAAGCACCTCTAAATATCCCTGTTTTATACACACTTTTCCGCTTACTGCAAAAATTTCATTTTCAATGTTTATAGTTACAGATATTTTATTAAATTCTGCTGGTGGATAAAATATTGCTAAAAAACGTTTTACAATTACTTTATATACTTGTTTTTGTAAATCTGGTAATGCATCATAATTTTCATATCCTTGACCTGTTGGGGTAATTGCATAATGATCTGTTATTTTACTGTCATTTACATATTTTGTTTTTAATAAGTTAGTCGAATATTTCTCATCTACCATCTTTTTTATAATTCCGCCCGAACTTCTTCATCTTTATATCCTTTTGCTATTCCATTTAAATTTTTTGAAATTTCTTTTGCAACTGCTGTTGATAATACTCTTGCATCTGTTCTTGGATATGTTACTAATTTTTTTTCATATAAATTTTGAATTATCTCTAAAGTTTGGTCTGGCTTTATTTTAAAACGTTTTGTACATTCGTTTTGAATTTCTGCAAGGTTAAATAGTAGTGGAGCATTTTCCTTTTGCTTCGATTTTTTTATTTCTACTATTTTAGCTTCCTTTCCTGCTAAATAGCTGATAAATTCTTTTGCATCTTCTTCTTTTTTAAAACCTGTTTCATTATATAATTTACTTGAATTATACATTTTTGAATTTTCGCAAACTTTCCATTCTGCCTTAAATGAACTTTCACTATTTCCAAATTCTCCTATTATTTTATAGTATTTAGTTTTAACAAAATTTCTAATTTCTCTTTCTCTTTCTACAATCATGCCTAGTACGCATGTCATAACTCTGCCTACAGAAATTGATGCTCTTTCTAAATTTGCTTCTTTTGCAACTCTTCTCCCATATATTATAGACAACAGTCTTGAAAAATTTATACCTATTAAGTAATCTTCTTTTGCACGTAAATATGCTGAATCCGATAAGCTATCATATTCTGATAAGTCACGTGCCTCTTTTATTCCTCTTAATATTTCCTCTTCTGTTTGAGAATCTATCCAAACTCTTTTCATTTTGGCATTTGGATTTGGTTTTGCCATCATAAATACTAGTCTTTGTATGTATTCTCCTTCTCGCCCTGAATCTCCTGCATTGTATATTTCTATAACATCTTCTCTTTGTAATAAATCTTGTACGATATTAAACTGATTTTGAACAGCTGGTATAATTTCGTATTTCCAATCACTAGGAATAAATGGTAATGTATCTAATCTCCACATTTTTAATTTTTCATCATATTTTTCTGGATAACTCATAGTTACTAAATGTCCTACACACCAAGTAATAATCCACTCTTCTGATTCCAAATATCCATTTTTTCTAGTTGTATTTACTTTTAAGGCTTTTGCAAATTCCATTGCTACTGATGGCTTTTCAGTTATTAGTAATTTTTTTGGCATATTTAACTTCCTTTTTCATTTTCTTCATTTTCAATTCTTTGGTTAATATACTCATTTGCTATTTTAATAATCTTTTCCATTTGTTCTTTTGTTTCATCACATATGCATACTGGTTTCATTATCTTTTCTATATAACTATTTTCTTTTATAATTTTTAATCCTATTATAAAATTGTAATCAAAAATGAATGCAACCATATTTATATAACTGTCTATACCTGTGCTAAACTTGTTTCTATCTGCTTGCATATAATTTTCAAATTTTTCCATAACATATGGACTAATATTTTGTTTTGCAATTTCATTGTAATTATATAATACATTGTAATTTTCCTCAATATCTTGAACTATAACTCTATATATATCAGTTTTATCAGCATCACGTATAACCTTTGCTTGCAATAACTCTTGTTTGTTTAACCCTTCTTCTATTTTAAATTTATTATGATTTTTTATTGCTTTATAAATTATATCATCATATTTTGTTTCTTTAATAAAATTTCTAATAATACCATCTTTAAATAAAATTTTTATACCCAATTCAGCATGGTCAATACTATCAATATCACGAAATGTATTATATATTCTTAATTGCTCAAATCTTCCAATATCATGTAGTAAAGCTATTAATTGTGCAAGTACTGCTTCTTCACTCGTTAAATTTAAATCCTCTGCAATTTTTTTTGCAACTTCTACTGTTTTGTATGTGTGCTTTACCTTTAGTAAAATTTTAGGATTATTCATATCATATTCTTTAACATATCTACTAAATACTTCACTTGCATTTTTTATATCTATCATAAAAAAGACACACCTCCTTTTAATCAATTTTTTTAAGTTTATCTTTTTTAGGAAAATTTTTAAGAAATAACTTTTAATTTTATGTTTTAACCTAAGTCGTTTTTTATCTATTTTATTAAAACATATATTTATTTTCATTGCAAGTGCAACCTGAAAAGTCTATTAGAAAATATGATCGCTTAAGATTAAATTTTTTGTTACTTTTTCAAAATATTATACAGTTACTCATTTACTTGCCACTCACCATTTTTCTTACCGTTTTTTCTTTTTATCAGACCCTTTTTTTGCATTTCTGCCATATATGTTTTTACAGTTCTTACAGATTTATTAATCTGTAAAGTCTTTAAAATCTCAATCTTTTAATAATGAACAAGAGATATCCCCTATTAATAAAATAGTTGCCTAAGAAGATTCATTGTTGAATCTTTTTTATTTAGAACATCTCTCTATTATATAAGTCTTCTGCAAAATCTTTATATCCTTCTAATTTCTCATTTATAAAATCTATATCTAATTCTTCTCTTCCTTCATCATTTGGATAATCCTCTTCATATCCCCATGTTCCGCCACAATCTTCTGGATATGCTCCTGATTTTGCTTTTATACAAATTGGATTTACAAGATTTTCATTTATTTCTTTTTCTACCACAATATTGTGTACCCAATTATCACCAAAGTCATATATAAATTTCATTCTTTTATATTTTTCTAAATATTTATCAATTTTTTCTTTTCCAGAATCCAGTATTTTCCCTCTTATACTTTCTATACCATATTCATCTTCTGTAGGTACTCCTATAAATTGCCCCATCTCATGCAATGTTGCGCCTACTTCAAATTCATATAAATGATATCCACACCATTCAAATGCTATTTCTATTATTGCTGCTAAATCATTAAATGTTATATTTGCTGGT
>CATKFT010000185.1 GCA_949747745.1 uncultured Clostridia bacterium | reverse complement strand
CTTATGATTTGGATGTCAAATATTAACACGAATTTTAATACTCTAATTTCATAGCAAGATATCTCTATTGATTAAATGTAAATTGTATATTTATCGTATTGTTAGTTAGCTCTATTTTTTTTATTAGACCTGCCAAATCTTCATAATCAAATTGGTTTATTGATAATTTTCTATAAGCTCTTTTCATTTCCTTAATTTTTTCTTTAACATTGCCTTCGTCTTCTATCCTCTGTTCATTACTAAGTACATCTTTTAACAACTTGTCTATTTTATTACGTTCGTTTACTAATTCATTATAACTTTTTTTATATTGTTCCTCACTTATTCTTTTGTCTAGTCTATCATTATATAAAGATGTTATTTTAAAAATTATAGCAGTTTTTTCCTTCTCGAGCTTTATTCTTTGTTCTACAATTGGCTTTAATTTTTGTTCTTTACATTTTTTATAAATATTTTCTCTTTTATGCCTAGAATCCAAAAAATCTTCCACTTCTTTTTTTAAGCTATTTAATACAATTTTCTCAATTTCATTATAATCATATCTTTTTGAATTTTTACACAATACTTCGCTAGACAGATAAGCTCCACAATATAAAACAATCTTTCCATTTTTATTAACTTTTCTCATTTTTCTATTGCATTCACAATATATTAAATTTCCAAACTTCGTATCTACGTTAGGTTTCTTAGGCTTATAGTTGTTATATTTGTTATTATTATGTATTGCTTCAAATATTTCTCTAGTTATTATTGGCTCGTGAGTATTTTTTGTAATTACACATTCTTCTCTTTTATTGTATATTTTTTTATTACTCTTATAACTTAAATTTTGACTTTTACCCATGTATGTGTCACCAATATAAACTGGTTTACAAAGTAATCGACTTACTCCCTCTCCTGTCCATATATCAATCTTTTTATCTTTAAAGATATTTAAATACCTTGCAGGAGTCAATATATTTTTTTCATTTAGATATTCAGCTATCTCTTTTGAAGTTTTGCCATTATATTTCATCATAAATATAGTTTTTACAACTCCTGCTACTTTTTCATCTATTACTAATTTACCGGGATGTTCAGTATCTTTTTTATACCCATATGGAGGGAAAGGACAAGAGTAAAATCCTTCTTCCATTTTTCTTCTTTTAGTTCTCTTAATATTTTTAGATGTTTCTCTACAGTACATTTCATTAAATAATCCCTTAAATGGTGCAATTTCATTTTCCATTTTATCGCAAAAGTTATCTACCCCATCCAATATTGCAATATATCTTATACCCATATTAGGAAATATTTTTTCAATATATTCCCCAGAATCTATATAATTTCTAGCAAATCTTGCTAAATTTTTAGTAACTATCAATTCAATATGATTCTTTTTTAATTCATTTATCATTTTCTTAAAATCTGGTCTGTTAAAATTAGTTCCACTATATCCATCATCAACATACTCATAACATTTTTTATATTCAAAGTGTTTATTAATAAATTCATAGTTTATTTGCCTTTGATTTTTTATACTTTCACTTTCTTGATCTTCGCCATCTTCGCTACTTAATCTCATATAAATAGCAATATTATTAACTACCTGTTTTTTCATATTCATTTTTTTCTCCTATACAATTAAGTTCTAAAAAGTTATATTGTATATTGATATTTTTATCTTTATCTATCTCTATTCTTCTTACCAATTGTATCAAATTTTCTTTTGTGAAATCTCCACCATTTACTAAATCTTCCATCATTTCTTTCATACGTTGCTCTATTCTATTTGTTACATCCACTTTTTCAAATTCGTTTAATTGTTCTTGGATATCCTGTTTAATTGCTACTAATTTATCTCTTTGATTTTTTAACCCATCTGAAAACAATAAAAAATCAGATTCTTCTATTACCTTATTCAATCTATCGTTATATAGAATCTGTAATTTCTCATTTACCTCTGCAATCTCTGCATTTATTTTCGTCATTTTCTCGTCTAGTTCTTCCTTTCCTTTTTGGCTTCTAATTAGTTCTTTAAATGCTTCTTCATTATCAAATGCATTAGAATTTAAGTATTCTCTTAATGTCTCTATTATTGCTTCAAAGACTTTCTCTTCTACAATATGGTATGTATTATATTGTCTATAACATATTCTATTTGTTTTTCTATTTAATGCTGTTGAACAGATAATGTATGTATCAACTTTATCACCACTTTTATATTTTCTATTTCTATGTGATATTGATAAATGATTATGACAATGCGAGCAATATAAAAGTGGCTTTAATAGCTCGTCAGAGGAATTTATTTTCTGTCTTCCCTTTCCTTTTAAAATCTTTTGTACTGTATCCCATGTTTCCATATCAATAATAGGCTTATGATGATTTTCTATGTATTCGTAATCTTCCTTAGAATTCTTAATCTTCTTTTTAGTTTTATAGTTAATCTTCCTAGTTTTATTTTGTACTACTGTTCCTATGTAAACTGGATTTTCTAAGATTCTTTTTACTTGCGTACAATCCCATACTTTAGTTATTTCAGTTTGATTATTAACTGCAACTGCTAACTCTATTTGTAAACCTGGTGTTAAAATTTTTTCTCTATTTAGTATTTGTGCTATTTGATATGTACCTTTTCCTTCAACGAACTCTTTATAAATTCTTCTAATGATTTTTGCTTGTTCTTCTACAATTTCTATATTTCCTTTTACATCAATTTTTTTATATCCAAAAGGTGCTGTGCTTATATAATAAAACCCCTCATTTTTTCTCTTTCTATTTTTAGTTTTCTTTACATTTTTTGAAGTTTCTTTTGCATAAAAATCATTCATCAAATTTTTCAATGCTACAAAGTCAGTTGTTGAATCCAAAAAAGTATCTACATCATCTAATATAGCAATATATCTTATATCATTTTCAGGGAAAAATTTTTCTATAAGTCTACCTGTTTCTATATAATCTCTTCCTAATCTTGATAAACTTTTTGTTATTACCATATTTATTTTTTTATTTTCTATATCTTGAATCATTCTTTTAAAATCTGGTCTTTCAAAATTAGTCCCGACTATATCCATCATCTATATATTCATCATAGACAATAAACTTATTTTCTTCAGCAAAGGCTCTTAATATCTTTCGTTGGTTAGCAATACTTTCACTTTCTTCTTTATCTCCATCATCTTTACTAAGTCGTAAATATAATGCAGTTATATATTTCTTATCTGTATAATCTATTACATTCAATTTTTCCTCCTTCCCTGTGATTACTTAAATCATATTTTATTGATTGTATTATTATTTTGAAAGTTGAGAAAAAATTTTACATCTTATTTAACTTGTTTATTAAAATTCTTTCCATAACCTTTTGAAATGGTTCTCCATCTTCACTGTATGTTTTAATTACCTTATATTGTTCTTTTTTCTTTTGGTCTTTATTTTTTACATTTGTATCATTTTGCATAATCTCACCTCAATTAAGTTTATGAATTGAAATAATAAAATATTATAAAAAAGAAGATTAGCACTAAAGCCAATCTTGTGTATTTTTTCTTATTATTACTCCATCGGTTATTCCTATGATAATCTTATCGTTTTCGTCTACATACCTATCTAAAGCTATCATATCTCGAGAAAACCTAGAAAATTCAGTTGTAAGTATAACTTTCTCTTTATTAGACTTTGTAATATTTTTAATGTTTGGTCTTTCATAATTTATTCCTGAAAATCCTTCTTCTATATAAATTTTCTTACATTTAATATTATATTCTTTGCAAAAACATAATATAATATCTTTTTGCCTTTTTATATTCATTATGTGATCATCAATATGAGCAGTTCTTACATATCCAACTATACCTTCTTTATATTCCTTAAAAATTTGTTTCATCAATTCCCTATTTATATCACTAATATGGTTAATATTTTCTTTAATCATATGCCTCTTCCTTTCTACTATAAACTTTCAAACATCTTATAAAATAATATAGGATATGTGAAGTCGAGAAAAAATTATAGTTTATTTGCAGTATTAATTGCTTCATATTTAGGATAAATTGTTGGTAATATATCTATTTCTTCCAATATGTCTTCTAATGTTATTTCAAAATTTCCACTACTTTTCATATTATGTACTGCAATTTTAGAATATGCTATATATTCTGTTATTTGTTCTTTTAATACATTTTTCATCTCATACTCAATATTCTCTTCATTTAATGTTTTATTATGTTCCATTAGTCTTTTATAAGCCTTTTTAATATATTTTTTACATTCTTGTTTATTCATTTTTACCCCCATAATAAAAAGCCAGATTAATCTGACTTTATCATTTTTATTTTTTTATCTGCTTCTTTTGCAATAATTAGTGTACAATGAAGTCCTATTCCTAATATTGCACCTATCAGCAATCCAATAAATAATAGTATCAATTATCTCACCTCTCAAATTTCTACAAAGGTTATTTGATTTTTCCTACATAGATGTATAATCACATTTAGTTCTTTTTCACTCATTCCTAGTATGGTAAAAATATTCATAATTAGTAAATCCATACTTTTATTTCTAATATCTTGTATAAGCTGATAATATGTATCTGTGTTTTCTCCTGATCCTGTGATATACATTTTACCTATTTCGATTTTACTACAGCAAAATTCTTTAATTCTTTTAATTTGTTCATTGGCAGAATTATAAGAATTTACAATATAACAATTTGCTCTTCCTCTAATACTCTTATGTATTATTCTATTATTTTGCAACATGTTTATATAAATTTCTTCTACTTCTTTTGGCTCATACAAATCATATATTAATTCCATTTGCTTTGATAGAAGCTCTGGATCTATCTTAACTTTCATTTTATATAATAAATCTAATGTTATTGCAGCATAAGCTTTTCCTTGTTTTTTTGTAATCATAGTTTTCTCCTGTTATTTAAGCTTTAATATATAATGGAAAATCAGCAGGCTTTAATAGGTTTTGTGTATCAAATTCATAACATTTTTTCTTATTATTGTATTTGTATGCACTATTACACCATTTTCTTAAAGCATGATTTCCAATTGTTGAATGTTTTGATAATTCATTTATGTCTTGTTCGTGTTTATTCTTTAAGTTTATATAGTCTATGTCTGTTTTGCTTTCTCTTTTACTATAAATCAAATCTTTTTGTACTTTTTTTCTTCGTTTTTGATTTTCTTCTTTTCTTTTTTCTTTCTCAATTTTATACATCTCATTTTTTCTTAATATCTTTGAAATGTAGCTCACGGATGTATTTATTATTTCTGCTATTTCAGTTAAGCTCTTCCTTTGTTCAAAGTAAAGATTATTTATAATAGCTACTTTTTCCACAATAAACTCTCCCTTCTTTTTAGTTCAAAAAGTGTTTACACATTTTTTGACATAGTTTTTCTATATAGACTTAATCTAGAATTCGCCTATATTGATTTTTTTATAAACATATAGTATAATTTTATTGATTCAAAAAGAGTAAAACTCGCTTATACTATATGTTATATGTCTGTTAGGAACACAATTTGTTATGAAATTGTTTCTAACTATTTGCATTATAATTTTCTATTCTTTGAAAGTCAATAAACATTGGTAAAAAGCGATTGTAACACAATTTAGTTTTTTATATAATTTGTGTTCATAACAAAAAGGAGATTATAATGGAGGAAAATGCTTATATTGCAGATATTTTGTCTGGATTAGGATTAGCTATAAATGAAAAAAATAATAGTGAAATTGTTATAAATTATCCTATAAATTTCAATAAAAAAACTATGAAATTTGTTATTGATGCTAACTATAAAATAACAATTCAACAATTAGGATATTTTTTAGCAGACTTTTTAAATGCAAACTTTAATGAATACAGCGATTTTCTTGAATTTTTCACAAAATATTCATTATCTTTATTGAACTATGCTAAGTTGAAGAAAGTGTTTAAAGATGGATTTTGTAATGAAACTGATTTTCAAAACTTCATTTCAGATTTGCATATTAAAAACAAATATTTATTAAATAAACTACAAGAACAGACGGATATGATACTAGATTATTGTTTGGTAAATCCAAATAATAAAGCTAAGAATTATTCACCAATAGAAAGACTATATGTACTTAGAAGAATATCCCCTACACTTACAGTTTTAAATGAAAATAAGTCTGCATACTACTCTACACACTTATTTTCATCATATCCTGGTGCAACTGAAAAGGATATTTATGATTTTTTATCTAAGAAGAATAATCAAGTAATAGAGTATGATTTAATTCTTCCTTATGACATTTCTAGCATAATTTACAAGTCTATTTGTAGCATACTTAAAGAAAATGTCTACTTAAAATCTTGTAAAAATTGTGGTAGATATTTTATAGCTACGAATAAGGCATATAACTATTGTGATAATATTGCTCCAGGAGAAACAACAAAAACTTGTAGAAATATAGGAAGAAAATCTACTTTTCAGAATAATAATGAAAATGATGCAGTACTAAAACTTTATTATAAGGTTTATAACAGAAAGTCTATGATGAAATCACGAAATCCTGATATTCTAAAATACGTTAATGATTTTAATAAATTTAAGGAAATTGGAAAAAAGAAAGTTAGTCAATACAAAAATAATAAATTGTCTGCTGAAGACTTTAAAAATTGGATTAAAAAGAATAGCTAAACACAGCTATTCTTTAACTTTAATTAATCTATGAAATTCTATAATGTCCTATAATATAGTCTTTATTATATAACTCTAATATATCTTCCTCGTAGTTTATTTGCATTGGATTTGCATGATGTATTAAAAATGGTATGCCTTTTTTGTTTCGTTTATCTGATATAATCCCAATGTGGTCTTTGAATACAATTATATCTCCACCTTGCCATTCTGCTATTTTTGATAAATCAGTGGTAAGAGATATATGATTATTTTTTAAATATACATTTAGGTTTCGTACTCTTCTAAAATCAATATTTTTATCTATTGTCTTGATATTGTATCTCTCTTTATAAGCTATAATATCTTCGTTTACTAGTTCCATTAAGTCATATCCTGCATCTTTTAATCCAAATCCAACAACATCAGTACAAACTCCATATTCGTCATTTGGATAGCCTGTATTATAATACTTACTTTGATATTTTGGTTTTGTTTGTATGTATTTCTTAACATTATTTAATATATCTGTCTGGTCATCTATTCCATCATTATCTTTGTCAATACCACTAATATATGTTTTTATATCAAAGTCTTTGTTGGTGTATTGTTTGTGTGGAATAATGCTTAATTTATATAATATGATTATGCTTAAAATAACTACCAATATTACAATCAACAATACTATAATTTTATTTTTCATATTCTCATCACTCTCTTTTTTATAATACCATAAAAACAATTGCTTAACAATCTATTGCTTAAATATGTTGGATGAGATTTCAATAATATCTTTTATGAAAATTTCAGTATTACTAGTTAATATTAACTTTTTTTCATAGTTATCAATTTTCTTTATAATTCCGTTTATAGTTTGGTATTTTCCACCTTGTTTTTTGCTATCTGCTATAAAATAGGTAATTGTTACTTCTGGTTGTTCTGCTATTTTATTTTGTATTAAATGTATTTTCTCGTCTAAAATACTTCTTATTTCTTCAGTTATTTCTATCATTCTTTCTGTAATCCTTTCAGTTTCTTTTACCTCATCTTCATATCCAACAAGTGCAGCAAATGGTGCAAACTGTGCTGACCTTTCTTCTATACTCATTTGTTTATGTGTTTTTGATACATGATGCTCTAAATTGATAATATCATCATATTTGTGTTCATCATTCATAGATACCTCCTATCCTTTATGTCCTCCTATTTGTCCGTTTCTTTCAATAGTTGTTGCTCCCTCTTCTAAATTCATTCCTTTTATAAGAGCATTTTTACCATATTTACTTTTTATATTAATTATAGCATTTTGTAGTGCTTTTTCTTTTTGCAACTCTTTCTCTTCTTTTTTCTTCTTTTCTTCTAATTCTCCATAATTGGTAAATAAATCTATTTGCTCATATTTATTTTTTTCTTTTATTTCAGTTTCATTTAATAAGTTTCCTACACATATATTGATTTTTCTAATTAGCATTTTCCTATTCACTATATCATCATATAGTTTTAAAAATCCATTCATGATTAGTTTTGTTGATGATGTATGGTTTTCTAGCCTAAATGTTCCATGTGCTGGTTTTGGAATATTTCTTCCATAACGATCTATTTTGATTTCTCCATTGTAGAATTTACTATATTCTTTGCTGCTTAAATTTTCTACATCATATGTAATATCTAAAACTAATTGATCTGTTACATAATTCTTTTCTACCATTTCTAACACTTGCAATTCTACCATTTCTTTTAATATTAATCTTGCTTTTTCAAAATTATAAGGGCAATGTAAAACTTGTCCAGAACTTAAGCTTTTAGTCTGTGGCTTATAATTTTTTATGCTGTCTATTGTTACACATTCCCATCCCCAACTATGGTCTATTAGTAATTCTGCATTTACTCCAAATAATTTATATAACAATTCTTCATTTTCTAATGAACACCTTGCTACATCTCCCATAGTATACATATTGTGTTCTTCTAACTTTTTTGCATATCCTTTTCCTACTCTCCAAAAATCTGTAATAGGTCTATGATTCCATAGCTTTTTTCTAAATGTCATTTCGTCTAGTCCTGCAATTCTAACACCATATTTATCTGGTGTTATGTGTTTTGCTCCTATATCCATGGCAACTTTACTTAAGAATAGATTTGTTCCTATTCCTGCCGTCGCTGTTATTCCTGTAGTATTGTATACATCCATAATCATTTTAGATACTAATTCTTTTGCTGTTAGTTTATATGTATTTAAATAGCTAGTAATATCACAAAATACTTCATCAATAGAGTATGGGTAAATATCTTCTGGAGCAATATATTTTAAATATATATTGTATATTGTTGTGCTATACTTCATATAAAGACTCATTCTGGGTAGTGCTTTTATAAAATCCAGTTCTAATGATGGATTATTTTTTAATTCTATATCATTAAAAGATTTTCCTATAAATTTATGGTTTGGGGCTTTCATTCTTCTTTCAAAATTTATACCTTTAGCTTTTTCTACTACTTCAAATAATCTTGCTCTTCCTTGTATTCCATAAGCCTTTAAAGCTGGAGTAACAGCCAAACATATTGTTTTTTCTGTTCTTGCTTCATCTGCTACAACAAGATTTGTAGTTAATGGATCTAATCCTCTTTCCCTACATTCCACTGAAGCATAAAAAGATTTTAAATCTATAGCTGCATATATTTTATGCAAAATCTCCACCTCCAAACTTTCCTCTTATAGTATAACATAAAAATTGTTGCTTGTAAACAACTGTTTGGTGCTTGCTCTAAAAAAATAGATTTACTTTTGCTAAAGTAATCTATTTTCCAAATTGTAATTATAATTCATCATCTAATAAAATAACTCTTGATACGTTAGTTAGTCTTGCTGGATAACTTTCTTCTACTACTCCTATTGAAGTAATAGAAATATTCTGTTTTTCTTTCAAATCTGATAATTTAATTTCAGTTCCTCTCCATAGTATTTTTGTATCATCTTTAACAGAAAATTCAAATAAACCTCTATGATTTATATCATTCACTTCAAGCCCTTCTACTAGAATGGTTGTTATTCCGTTATATGTGCTTATTTTTTTTATTTTAGCATAAAATACATCAGCATATGCGTATTCTTTATTATTATCATGGCTTACAGTATTAACAAGATTCGAATCAATATTTTCAACTTTAAATTTAAAATTTTCTCTTTCTGTAACACTTTTTTCAATTATTTTATATGCAATAACCATACCTATAACTATAATCAATGCAATTAAAATTCCAATAATAATTTTTGTATTTTTACTCATTACACCCACCATTTCAACCTTTCACTTTATATATTGATACAATATATATTATCTTTTTCTATTTATATTTAACTAATTGCTTCTGATATTGATTTTAATTGCCATTCGTTATCTTTATATTTCATTTCATATTCGATAAAATATGCACCTAATGGACCTCTATATTTTGTTAATTCAAGTTTAGCTTCATTTTCTTCTACTATCTCTGGAATTGTTGAAACATATATAAGAATTCCATTTTCTATTCCTCTGTCTTTCGTTGCTAGTCCCTGTTCAATTAATTCTTCAAGTGTATTTTGTTTTATTTCTATATTTTGATATTTTTCTTTTAGGTATTCTACTATTTCTTGTTTTGTTTTATCTTCTATTGGTTTACTTTTTATCATTTTCTCCCATTTTTCTTTCTCTTCTTTTGTATTAAAATTAGGCATATTATATTTTTCTGCTTTTTCTACTTCTGTTAAAGGTCTTCTAAAATTTGAAAAATCAATCGCTAAAAATTTGATATTTCCCTGCAATCCTTGATCTCTTTCCATTATAACTTCTATCATGTCAATATACATCTTAGCTAATTTGCTTGTCTTATTTTGCTCTTCTATATTATTAGGTCTTACTACATCATTTTGCACTTTTGATATGTCTGATATTTTTCCTGCAAAATATGGTTTTTCTTTTTCTTGCTCTATTAGGAATATTGCAAATGTATCATCTATTGCAAACTCTCTAATTTCATTAAGCATTATTGCAGAAGTATTCTTTACCATCATTCCAGCTTCACTCTTTATTTTTCCTCCTGTTTTATCTAACTCAAACTCTATTGTTTGTAATGCTTTTTCAATTTCATATTCATCTCCATTCGAAAAATAAAATGGCTTATTTTGTATTTCAGTAAATTCTGTTTTTTCTTTTAATTTTATATTTGGAACTTTTAATAGTTCACCTTCCTGTAGGTTTTTATTACCTTTATATGTGTTTTTTTGCCCTTCAATGTTTTGATATATTTCATTAAATGTATTTCCTTTTGGGTTCTTACATAAAATCACTTCATCTTCTTGCTTTGTTTTTAATTTAATAGCAAAGTCATCTTTTGAATTATAGTATAAAACTTCTACTTGCTTTCTTAATTCATCACTTTCACTATTCTTTTTTATTCCAAAATATTTCACATTCTCATAATTTCCAAATTTTCCATTCTCGAATTCTTCAAATACTTTTTCAAATTCAAAGTTTTTCTTTAACATTGCATATAAGAAATAATCTTTTGGATTTCTATCTTCCCATTCAAAGTCATCTAATATATCACTTGTTTCGTTAAACTTCTCTTTAATTGCCTTTTCAATT
>CATKFT010000184.1 GCA_949747745.1 uncultured Clostridia bacterium | reverse complement strand
TGTTATTCCATAACTTGTATAATATTTAGTTTTTGCATATGTTTGTATGTTGTTTTGTTTTAATTTTCCCATATTCTTTCGTTTCCTTCCCTATTTTTCTTTTTTAAAAGTATTTACATATTTATTATCTATTATTCAAACTGTTTACATTTTATCTTTAAATAGAGAAGTATGTCAATATGTATTACATTTTTATTTCTTCATACCTTTAATAATCTTCTTGTCTTCATCGCTTACTCTATACGATTCTAAAATCTTTTGCAATGCTTTATTATATGTAAAATCATCTAATGTATTATTTTTTAGATATTCCATTGTTATTTTAGGATATTTTACATATGTTACTGATATTGTCCAAGAAATTGCCATTTTTACGTAATATCCTGTATGTTTTATACTATCTAATAATGCAATTACTTTATTTATATATTCTTCTGTTATATAAAAATCTAGCATAATTACTATTAAAAATCTTAGTTCAAATTCTTCTTTCGATTTAGTGTATTTTCGTAAAAATTTCCACACTTGTTCTTTATTTTTGTTTACAAATTTTAGCCCTGTACAAAACACATCACATATTGCCCAATTATCTATTTTTGGTACAAATCCTTCTATATATTTTAATCTTTCTTCTATATCCATTTTTGCAAGACCTATTACCATGCCTTGTAACATTATTTCTTCATAATAATCATTTTTTGCATTTTTCAAATATGTTCTAAAATCTCCTTTTGCTAGTTCTTTTGCATAATTTCTTAAAATAGGAACTCTAACTCCTACTATATTACTTGTATTTGGACAAAGTTTACTATGAAATTCTTTATATTTTTCATCTGCTAATTCAAATATCTTTTTTCTTACTTCTTCCATCTTCTACCCCTTTTACTTTAATATTTTTAATTATATCATAAAAATTTATAAAATCTTCATAATTTTTTGTGTTTTTATTAATATTTTTGTGTTATTATAGATATGTTTTATTACATTTTAAAAGGAGTTTATTAATGGAAGAAAAAAATACAAAGAAATTTAAATTTATAAAAATGTTATTATTTATAACTGCAATTATTTTATTAATTGCTATTACAATTAAACTATTTCCTCTTTTTACTGATTTAGGAACTGTTGATGGGAGGGCAAAGTTTAAAGCTGAAATTGATAAATCTGGAGTTTCTCGGAGTTTTTATGATACTTGGTTTACAATTATTACAAATACTTGTACCTGTTCTTCCAGGAGAGCCAATTGAATTTTTAGCAGGTATGTGCTATGGAACAATCAGTGGAATGTTACTTATTTTTTTAGGTGCTTTTTTAAGTTCTTTCATAATTTTTTATTGTGTTAGAAAATTTGGAAAGGTTTTTATTAATACTTTTTTTGGTGAAAGTAAATTCGAAAAACTTGAAAACAGCAAATGGTTTTCAAGCCCTGAAAAAATTGAATTATTTTTGTTTATAGCATTTTTAATACCTGGTACACCAAAGGATTTATTTGTATATATTGCAGGACTTTTTCCAATACGTCCTTATAAATTCTTTTTAATATCTACGTTTTGTCGTTTTCCTTCTGTAATTTCTTCTACTTTTGCAGGTAGTAATGTAGTAAACGGAAATTGGATGCTATCAGTTTGTGCATATGTTGTTACTTTTGTAATTTCTGGTATTGGGCTGTATGTGTATAATTTGATTAAGAATAAAAATGCTAATGTTAAAGATTAACATTTCTGTTTAAACACTATTATTTAAAGATACAAAATCTAATTAAAAATAGATTTGAATATATATTGTTTGATGTGTAAATTAAAAAAGCAATATTTATATTTGGACTAATTTTATAAAATTTACGCACTAAAAGATACAAACTCTAAGATTTTATATCTTTATTTTTTACTTACCCTGCTGTTTCTCTTTTCCAATAAAATAGATATTGTTGTGCAAGTCCTGCGAGGCTATCGTATTTTTCTTTAGCCAATTTTTCTATTTCTTTTTTATTTACTTTTGTTTCATCTTCATTTTTTATGTATAAGTCATTCATTACTCGCCTTACCCAAACATCTATTGGAAATACTTCAAATTTTTTTAATCCAAATAGCATTATACAATCTGCAACTTTGGGTCCTACTCCTGGAAGGGTTAATAGCTTTTCTCTTAATATGTCCGCATCTTTTTCTTCTATAAGCTCTTGTAAACTTACTTCATTATTTAATATCATTTTAGTTGTTTTGTATACCCTTACATCTCTAAATCCTAAACCTAAAGCTCTTAAATCTTCTACTGCCACTTTACTTAAACTTTCTGGTGTTGGAAATGTATAATATTCCTTATTATTCCACTCTATTTTATCTCCATACTTTTTAGAAATTCTTTCTATTATTCCTTTTATTCTTGGTATATTGTTATTTGCAGATATAATAAAAGATATAATTGTTTCCCACAAATCTTGGTTTAATATTCTAATTCCACTTCCAAATTCAATACTTTCTTTTAAATATTCATCAATTCCACTCAATTTTTCTTTTATATTTTTATAGTTTGTATCGAAGTCAAAATAATCATTAACTACACTTATAATACTATTTTCACATATTCCCTTAAATATAATTCTTTTATCTTCTTTTTTTACGTTTAAAACATTACCTTTAAATACCCCTGTATAACTTCCATCTTGCTCTATATTCCATCTAAAACATTGCCCACACTCAAATATATGTCGTGGTTCAAAATCTTTACAATTATCTAAAACAAATACTTGCTCTTTCATGTCTTCCTCCTATAT
>CATKFT010000183.1 GCA_949747745.1 uncultured Clostridia bacterium | reverse complement strand
GGAAAATGGTCATAATTTAGATGATATAGGCTTTGTTTTAATAGGGATTTCTAGCTTAATTACATTATATTTATTAGGTTACAAATATATCAATAAAAATAAAGCCAAAAGATAAATTACAATAAGTCTATATGATTAAACTTAGGAAAATATAAAACTTTCCTAAGTTTTTTGCATATATCTTTACAAATCTACTATAATATGATAAATTACTTAATAGTATTAAGCAATTATTAAGGAGGTATTAGTAATGGATTTAAAAGAAGCTATGCAAAAAAGGCACATGGTTCGCAAATATACTGATAAATCTTTGTCAGATGAGTTAATTAATAAAATAGAACAGAGAATTGAAATAAATAATAAGGCTCATAATCTAAATATGAAATTAATGGTTAATAATAAAGAAGGTGTTAGTAGCATAATAAAGTTAATATTGGCAAAAGGTGTAAATAATTTTATTATACTTGCAGGAGATAATTCTAGTAGTTTAGATGAAAGATTAGGATATGCAGGTTGTGATATAATGCTATATGCTCAAACTTTAGGACTTAACACTTGGTGGGTTGGAGGAACATTTAATAGAGGTGTTTCTAAATATGTTGATAATAAAAAAGTTACTGGAATAATTGCTATTGGATATGGTCAAACACAGGGTATTTCTCATAAGTCTAAAGCTGTTGAAGATGTTTCTAAATATAACGGAACAATAATTCCAGCTTGGTTTATAAATGGTGTAGATTCGGCTTTACTTGCTCCAACAGCTTTAAACAAACAAGACTTTATGATTATAGGAAATGAAAATAAAGTAAAAATAGAATGTGATAATGGAATATTTACAGGAAGTAATGTAGGGTTAATAAAGTACCATTTTGAATTAGGAGCAGGAAAAGAGAATTTTGAATGGGAGTAAAATGTGTATGAACTATAATAAAAAAGCAGAAGAAATATTTGAAACACTAACAAAAAGAAAAAAATATATTGGAGAATTATCATCTAATATCTCACAAGGAGAATCAGGAGTTTTACTATATCTATTAAATGTAAAAAGTAATGTTAGTCAAAGTGAGTTAAGTGAAAAGTTGGGAGTTACAATGCCTAGAATTGTTGCAGTAATAAATACATTACAAAAGAAAGAACTAATAGAAAAAAATGTTGATTCCACAGATAAAAGAAAAAGTATTATTTCAATTACAAACAAAGGAAAAGACAATATTATAAAGAAAAAGGAAGATGCAATAAAATTTATTGAAAATGTTATAAAAGAATTAGATGAACAGGAAATAGAACAATATATTGCTATTAGTAAAAAAATAGAGCGAATATCAAATAAAATTGAGGTTTAACAATATTATGGATAGTCAAATACAAGAACTAAAAGAACTCATTGATAAGAGTAGAAATACAGTTGTTATAACAGGAGCAGGAGTTTCTATGTCATCAGGTATTGGAGATGTTGAACATTGGAATTTAGGAACAGTATTACAGATGAGTTCAGTAACTTTATTAAAATTAGCACCAAAGAGGTACTATAAAGCAGTATGGAAATCATTTTTAAATCCAATATTTAACAATGGAGCAAATATTACTCATAAAAAACTTGCTGAATTAGAAAAAGAAAATAAAATTCAAGGAATCATTACAACGAATATAGACCATTTACATAAATTAGCAGGTTCAAAAAATGTCGCAGAAATACAAGGAAGTTTTGCAGTAAATAAATGTTTAAAATGTAATAAGAGATACAATGATATTCATATTTGGAATAACGGAAAAGTACCTAAATGTGAATGTGGAGGAGTTATTGGAGCATTTCCTGTATATGCTCATGTAGGACAACTAATACCAGAAGCAGAAAAAGCAAGAAAATGGATAGAACTTGCAGAACTTATTATTGTAATCGGTGCAAATGGCTCATATTATTGGTCTTATGGTAATCATATAAAACCAAATGCAAAAATAGTACAAATAAATCCGAAAAGTACATTTTTTGATAATAAGTCTATTTTAAATATTAGAAAAAAGTCAGATGAAGTATTTAGTGAATTATAAAGGTGCAACACAAATTACAATCTGTAGGGCAAGTAATCAAGTTGAAAATTACTTGTCCTTTATGATATAATCGAAACATAAATCAATTAAGTGGGGAGATTTTATGAAAAGAAAAGGAGTTATTATAATAATTGCAATATTTGGTGTAATTTTATTAAGTGCTACAATTTTTTCAATAGCAAAATTCAATGTTTGGAATCCATTTTCATCTTGCTTTGGAATGTTAGAAATTTTATTTACAGATAAAGAATATACAATAGTACAAAATAATCCTAATAGAGTGGGATTTAGTAAAACAGCAGATACATCAAATAAAAGTGGAGGACAATATTTAGATGAATATATGGAAAATAGAGGTTTCCACCTTGTACCTGAAGAACAAATGGGTGGAATGTTAGCATATAGTAATGGTAGTGAAAAAGAATACATTTTATTTTCTACAAACAAATATTATTCAAAATGGGAATGGCAATAATAAATTACAATCTGAGGAGTAAAAAAATGGATTTTATATTTGAAATATTGTTAGATTTAATAATAGAAGGATGTTTTGAAGCAAGTACAAACAAAAAACTACCAAAGATAATAAGATATCCTTTAATAGCTTTAATTGTTTTGCTTTTTATATCTGTAATAGGTGGAATATTCATTTTAGGAATATCTTTATGGAATAAAAACATATATGGTAGTATATTTATAATTTCAATAAGTATAATTTTGCTAATTGCAGCAATTTACAGGTTAAGAAAAATGTATATAGAAAGGGATAACATAGATGAAAAGTAAAACACAAATTATATGTATAGGAGAAAATAGAATATGAAAAAGACAAATGGTGAAATTGGAAAAACGATACAAAATGTTTTTAGAATAAGAAAAATATTTATATCTTTATTAGCAATGGTTATCTGCATTTGGGCATTTTTTCAAAATAAGTTGTTTGCAAAAGTAATTATAAGTCCTTTTATAATATGCTCTATTGCTATGTTTTTTGAAAATATATTCTTATTACTTAATAAAGAAAAAACAGCTAATATATTTAAATACATTTTTCGTATAAGTTTCTTTGCTTATGTATTTGGATTTTTAGCGTATATAGTTTATTATGCCTTTGCACATAAAAGCTATTCATTTTTAATTGGCTTAGCAATATTTTTGCCATTTGTTATTCATTTTTTTAGGAAGTCATTTTTTAATAAGAATAATAAATCATAAAGTTGATATTGTTTTTTATATCATGGGGGAATCCTTCAAGGAAACCCTCTTTATTTTTTATATAAAGTGTGTTATAAATAAAACATAAAGAAAGGGACTAGTAATATGGGAAAAGTAAATGAAAATGAGTTAAGAGAGCTAGTTTTAGAAATAAAGCACAATAACAAAATAGCATTTGAAAAGCTATATAATAGATATAACAAACTTGTATATGGAATTGCATTTAGTATATTAAAAAACAAAGAAGATTCAGAAGATGTAGTTCAAACAGTATTTTCAAAACTATATGTTTTAGAAAAAGATAAATTACCAACAGATAAAATAGGAACATGGTTATATACAGTAACTAAAAATGAAGCATTGATACTTTTAAGAAAAAATAATAAGGCTATTGATTTAGATACAATTTATGATTTAGAAGATGAAAACAATGAAATAGATAAACTTATAAATAAAGATACCTATAATAAATTAATAAAGGACTTAAATCCTAAAGAACAAGAAATTGTTACTTTAAAAATACTATCTAATTTTACCTTCAAAGAAATTGGAACATTATTAGGAGAATCAGCAAATACAATCAAGTGGAGATATTATAAGTCAATTTATTCATTAAGAATAATGTTAAGCAATTTAGG
>CATKFT010000182.1 GCA_949747745.1 uncultured Clostridia bacterium | reverse complement strand
TAATTTATATTATTAATAGCAAGCAATATTTATCTTAGAATTTCATAATACAATTAATATTTAATTGTATTATTTATCTTTAAACATTACTTGCTATTAATTATTAATTATAAAATTGTAGTATTACCAGTCTGTTTTGTTATTACTATTGTTTCTATATACCCACTATCATCACTTTTTACACATTTAATATTATATTTATCTTCTTCATTTATAAATGCTGCTTCTGGCTCTCCGCGTTGTTACTGTTTGTCCTGCTTGATTTGGTAATGTAACATTTACTTTTCTTAACACATTGTCCTCAAATGAAGTGTTATTTGTATTAACTAATCTTATTAAATCTTTAACCATATTTCCTGAAATATTTTCACCTTCATATTGTAAAAATTTAGAATTAAAGATTTGTCTATCTGTGTCATTTGTTTCTTCAGTTGGTTGGTTCTCTATTCCTTGCATCTTATTAAACAATGCTAACATTCCTGTTTGCTCTATTTTTTTCGTAAATATCGTTTGCAACCTTTTTCCTATAGAATTAAATAGGTTTTCTAAATATTCCTTAGAAAAGTTATTTAATACTGCTGAATTTTCTTTTGTTAATTCTTCTATTTCTATATTGTCTGCTTGTTCAATTTTTGTATCTATCTTTGCTGTAATATATGTATAATCATTAATATTAATATTTAATATCGAATTACTTTGTATGTTTTGTCCTAATTCCTTTTTAGTCTGTGCTGAAATTTTAACAATGTTTCCTTCATTTCCAAATGTTAATACCATAATTTTAGTATTGTTGCTATCTTGTATTTTTTTTGCAAGTTCTATTTTTAGTATAGTCATATTTTCTTCAATATCTGTTGATGTGTACATTTCACTTGTTTTAGTTATTGTATTACTTATTAAATTATTTTGCGAATCTATTTGAGGAACTACTGTATTATCATTTATTGTATTGTTACCATTATTGATTATTATATCATTTTCGTTAGTCATACCACTTTTCTTTGTTACAGCAGAAATAATTACTCTTTCTGAATTATCATTTTTTTCATAATCTATAAATATTTTATCTGTCCCATACTCTATTTCTGTTCTTACTAATTCTTTATTATTTTCATATACAATAAGTTTTAAATTTTCACTTCTAATATTTTCTGCACTTTTTATATCTTCTATTATATTTTGAATATAGTTTTGTATATCTTCTATCGATATAATAATTCCACTATTTATTAATTTTATTTTCTCTGTAATTAATGATAATATATTGTTATCTGATTTTATTGCCTCTAATATTTTTACTACTACGTTAGTAAATTCTTGCGATGTTATTTCTACAGAATAAGAATTTGTATTTATTTCTTTATCTTCAATATTAATAACTATATTTTTTTGACTTTTATATTTTTCTTTTGGAATTTCTTCATTTATAATTTGTATACATTTTGCAATTATTGCCTGCTTATTTTCTTCACTGATTGATAATAATTCATTAAAATTAATAGGCTCTATTTTATTTGGAATAAAATCTACATTTGTTATTCCAAGCTTTTTTGCAAATTCTTTCAAATTGTTATTATCAAATGCTAAGTATTTATTAACTACTTCATCTGATTTTAATGAATATAAATCTTTATTTTTTATATATTTCAATGTAAATAAATCATCTGATAAATATTTTAATTTTGTTTGGCTTGATTTATTACTGTTCGTATTATCTGTTTTAGCATTATATTCTATACTGAAATTACTTGCTGGCAATGTTTGACCTGCAATTTGTGTATTATTAGACTCTAAATTAAATGTTACTTTTGTATCTGTTGTATACTTGTCTTGTTTTATTTTCTCTTCTAATTCATTTTGTTGATTTCCTATAAATTTTTCAATATTGTTTGCATTTTTAGAAAAATATTTAAAAAATAACTCCTGATTTCCTTTTAATAAATCTGTTGTAAAATATAAAAATGCTCCTACAGCAATGATTAATATTACTGCTATTATTATAATTACTGATACTACAATCTTTTTGTTGTTCTTACTTTTTTCCATTTTCTTATCTCCTTTCTCTTCAAAAGTATAAACCTTTAATAAATATTTTTATTTGTCTTATACTTTTTCACTTTTTAAACTTTTGTATTATTTAAGCCTTTGCTTTACAGCTTCATATAGTACTATCCCTGTTGAAACAGATGCATTTAATGATGTTATTTTTCCTTTCATAGGAATTTTTACTAAAAAATCACAATTTTCTTTTGTAAGTCTACTAATTCCATTTCCTTCACTACCAATTACAATTGCAAGTGGACCTGTTAAGTCTTGGTTATAATAGTACTTATTTGTTTCTATATCTGTACCACATATCCATACTCCATCTTTTTTTAATGTATTTATAGTGTCAGATATATTATTAACTCTTGCAATTTTCATATGTTCTACTGCTCCTGCTGATACTTTGCTTACTGTTGCATTTACTCCGAACTGCTCTTCTTTTTGGTATAATTATTCCATGCACACCTGCTGTTTCTGCTGTTCTTATTATCGAACCTAAATTATGTGGATCTTCTATCCCATCTAATATTAATATAAATGGTTCTTCATTTCTTTGTTTTGCTACACTCATTATATCATAAATATCACAATAGTCAAATGGTGGTACAATTGCTATTATTCCTTGTGCATTCTTAGTTTGTACCATAGAATTAAACTTTGTTTTATCTACTTCTACTATTACTATTTTTTGTTCTTTTGCTTTTGCAATTATTTTATTAATAGAACCTTGTTTTTCTCCTTTTTCTATAAAAATCTTATTAATATCTTTGCCAGATTCTAATAATTCTAAAACAGCATTTCTTCCCTCTACTTGGTCTTCATATTGTTTTTCTTCTTTTTTTTGTTGTTTATAATCTTTCATCTTTCTCCCTTTCCATTTAGCTTTATTTTATTCTTCATCTAATTTTAAAACAGATAAAAATGCTTCTTGTGGAATGTCCACATTTCCTATTTTACTCATTTTCTTTTTACCTTTTTTTTGCTTTTCTAATAGCTTTTTCTTTCTTGTTATATCTCCACCATAACATTTTGCAAGTACGTCTTTTCGCATTGCTGAAATTGTTTCTCTTGCTATTATTTGTCCACCTATTACAGCTTGCAATGGTATTGCAAATAGTTGCCTTGGTATTACTGTTTTTAGTTTTTCTACCATTTTCTTTCCTCTTATATAGCTTGAATCTTTATGTACTATAAAACTTAATGCATCTACTCCCTCTCCATTTACACGTATATCTAATTTTACGAGTTCTGCTCTCCTATATTCTTTAAATTCATAATCAAATGATGCATAACCTTTTGTTTTTGATTTTAAGTTGTCAAAAAAATCATATATTATTTCATTTAATGGTAATTCATAAATAAGAGTTACTCTCGTTTGATCAAGATATTTCATATCTATATAAACACCACGTCTATTTTGACATATTTCCATTATATTTCCAACATATTCTTTTGGTGTTAATATTTCTGCTTTTACAATTGGCTCTTCCATATATGATATTTCTTGTGGAACTGGTAAGTCACTTGGATTATATAGTTCTTCCTCGGTTCCATCTGTTTTATATACTTTATAAATAACTGATGGAGATGTTGTAATAAGGCTTAAATCAAATTCTCTATCTAATCTTTCTTCTATAATCTCTAAGTGTAATAGCCCTAAAAAACCACATCTAAACCCAAAACCTAAAGCATCACTCTTCTCAGGATCACTAGTCAAAGCCGAATCACTTAATTTAAGTTTTTCTAAAGCTTCTTTCAAACTTTCATACTTAGAACTATCAATAGGAAACAAACCACTATAAACCATTGGTTTCATTGGCTTATAACCAGGAAG
>CATKFT010000181.1 GCA_949747745.1 uncultured Clostridia bacterium | reverse complement strand
TTGTTTTTGAACAAATAGAAGAATAAAACATTTAATATAAACAAAATTATAAGTAAGTTATTAATATTTTAGGTTTTTAAATCTAAAAACTATATATATAAAATTTAAAATATAAAAGGAAAATAACAAAGGAGGAAAGAAGTTATGGAAAACGCTTCAAAAGCACTACTTATAGCAGGTGCAATATTAATTGCTATATTATTAATAGGAATAGGAATGTTGATATTTGGAAACATAGGAGGATTTACAGATCAAGCACAACAACAAACAGATGCAATGCAAATAGAAATGTTCAATAGACAATTCCAACAATATGCAGGAAAAAATGTATCAGGGTCAAATGTTAGAACACTACTAAGAAATATTAATACAAATAATGTTACAAACAAAGATGATGCATCAAAACAAATAATAGGGGCTTCAGCATCAGAAGTAAAAACTACACCAACTAGTGCTACAGCAGGAACAGCATCAAAATTTCCAGATACAGTAATAAATGGAATAGGTGCAAACTATAGATATGAAGTTTCATTTGGAACTGATGCTTCAGGATTTATAAATTCAGTAACAATTAAACAAGTAAAATAGAAATAAAAGGAATGATTTATCATGGAAAATGTGGTGGACGCACTTAAAATAGCCTTTGGAATATTAGTTTTTGTAATAGCAATTACACTTGCTTTATCTGTTATTGGACAGGCTAGAGCTACATCAGACATTGTTTTCTTCTTTAATGATAAAACTGAATTTTATGATTATGCAACAACAGAAAATGTTGAACATACAGAGGATAGAATAGTAGGAATGAATACAATTCTTCCTACTATTCATCGCTATGCAAAGGAACAATTTGCTGTTACTATATATGATTCAAATGGAACTCCAATTGTAAGATATGATTTATGGACAGAAAACTTTATGCCTAACTGGGATCAAACATTAAAAGATATGAATAGTACAAACTCATATATAAAGAATGAGGCTATAAAAACATATAATGGACTTAAAGATAGGCTGCAAAGAGTACAAAATGTTGTGAATACTACATTAGGACTTGATGCAAATAAAGAATTTAAAATGAATGATTTGCTAAAATTATATAAAGTTAAATCAGATGCAAATATTTCTGGGATACAAGTTGGGGCACCTTGGCTTGGAGATAATGAAAAAATTCTTGCAAGAGTTAAACATGATATGGTTGGGACAGACTATATAAATAATATGATTACTTATAAAGGAAAAAATTTAAAACAATATAAAGATAGAAAATTTAAAGAAAAATTTTTAGAAATATCAACAAGTGGTGAAACTATAACGGATGAAGAGAATTCTCTTGAAACAATAAAGGGAAATAAAAAACTAGAGATAATATATATATTACAATAGTAAGGGGGAATTAATATGGGTGATACATTAATTACAGTTGTGGCGATATTTTTAGCTGCAGTTTTGATGTTTGTATTTCCACTTATGTCTATATCTGAAAGAAATGACGATATAGCACAACTTTCTGTGCAAACTCAAACAGTTGAATTTGTAGATAATATACGTGCTACAGGAAAATTAACATTTGAGAATTATGATAAATTCATCCAAGCTTTATCTGCTACAGGAAATAGTTATGATGTTGAAATGGAAATAAAAGTATTAGATGAAAATCCTGGTAAAAAAGCTCAAGAAGTAAGTAGTACAAAGATAGGAGAAAATATTTATTATTCCATCTATACATCACAAATAGAAAAGGAATTAGGAATAGGAGAGGCTAATCCAAAAACAAAGCTATTAAAAGAAGGAGATGTAGTAGCTGTTAATGTAAAAAACACAAATACTACAATAGCTCAAATGTTAAAAAACTTCTTTTATAGTATATCAGGAAATGACACATATAGTATAGAAGCCTCACATTCAGGTGTTGTTATGACAAATGGAAAATAGCAAGATACAAAAGGCAAAGGTGATTTAAATGAAGTTACAAAGCATAGCGGTTTTATTTGCGATAATTATTATACCTATTACTTTAATTTTGTCAGCATACATAGGTATTCAAATAGATACGCAAAGTTTATGGCAAAGTTATAATACAAAATTATTAGATGCAACACATGATGCAGTTGTTGCATTTCAATTAAATACAATTGACAATAATTATGTAACTAATTCAGATTCCTTAAGAAGAGATGTGAAAGCTAGTATAAATACTTTTTTTTCATCACTTGCAACTAACTTAAGAACACCAGCTGCTAGTCCTGAATATATTTCTCAATATATACCAGCAGTTGTTGTTACATTATATGATGGGTATTATATATATTCACCTATAGAAACAGAATATGAAGAAGATAGTGGAAAGATAAAGACTAAATATAAACATGGGTTAAAGCCATATATACAATATACAGCAAGATATAAAGAAGGAATATATGATATTACTATAAATTATTCATTAGATAATTATATAAGTGTATATGGTTATATGGGTAATACTTATGTTGCACGTTCTGGTTATTTAATAATATCAAGTGATGTATCAAGTGATGGAAGAACATATAAGGGAATATCAATAACAGATCAAGATGCAATTAAATATTATAAAGAAGCTAAAAAATTTACAGACTGGATTAATACGACAATTAATGGTAAAAAAATTGTAGATCTGGTAATTCCTAAAAATGCTGTTAAAAATGATGGAATTACAAAATATGAAGAATTTAAGAATAATCAGATAAAAGTTTTAAGTACTTCAACTAGTAATGATCCAGAAAATGAAGGATCTGACTTTCAAGGGCATAAAAGAGAAATTATGAAAAGCTCTATACAGTCTAGCCTAAATAATGCAATATATACATATAATAATCATACAACACTTAGTGTAGAATTTGGAATGCCTATATTAACAGCTACAGATTGGGATAAAATATTGAAAAATATAAATATAATTTCGTTTATGCAAGGAATGCCAGTTGGGACAAAAACATATAATGATTATGCAATAGTAACAAGTACAAAGAATAAGCAATATATAAGTAAAGATAATATATATTTTGTAGCTGATGGGTATTATCATAGAATTAATTGCCCGTTATTAGCAAATACTACTAGTGGAGTTACAGGATATAAAAGTATAGATTTTGAAAAAAGAAAAAATCCAGATGATGAAACAAGTTATAAATATAATAGATCAGAACTTGCATGCTATACATGTATTGTAAATCCACTAAATCAAACTGGAACAGCATTAAGTGCAAAACTTATGCAAGCACAATATAACGCAATTGGAAAAGAAAGATATAATTTAAATAAAATTACTAAATTACTTGAAAAAGAAAATCAGTAAATAATTTAATTTTATCTAAAACTAATTAATGTTCAAGCTATAGGATAAAATTATAATATATGGAATAATATGCTTATTTTGTAATGAAAAAATAAATAATATTAAATTTGTTTTAAAATTTTAAAAAATGGAAAAACTAATAATAAATATTTGTAAATATGAACTTTATAACATATTTTAAGTTTATATTTGTGTAAGAAAGGATGTTTTAAATGAAAAACATTAAGAAAATATTTATTGTTAGTTTTTTAATTTTGTTATTAATATATGTAACTAACATAACTTCTATACCAGATAATATCGTTTTGTTCCAAGGAGAAAGCTTAAAAATAAATACAGTTTTTGGAGTGAATTTGCAAAACAAAAATACACAAAATTTAAGTTATGAAGCTATTCAAACATCTAGTATTGTATCCTCTGATACAAGTAGAATTGGAAAATTTGATTATAAATTGAATTTATTTGGAGGAATTCCATTAAAAGATGTAACAGTTAATGTTATACCAAAAACATCTGTTGTGCCACTAGGAAATTTAGTTGGATTAAAATTATATACAAGTGGTGTATTAGTAGTTGGAAAAAGTGAGATAGAAGGATTTGATAATAATAAATATAAACCATATGAAAATACAGGTATAGAAGAAGGAGATATGATAATACAAGTAAATAATGATACAGTTACATGTACATCAGATTTATTAAATACAGTTAATGCATCTAATGGAAAAGATGTATCAATTAAATATGTAAGAGCTGGTGAAACAAAAACAGTTAGTATTACACCAATAAAAGCAAGTGATAATAAGTATAAGCTAGGACTTTGGGTAAGAGATGCAGCAGCAGGAGTTGGAACAGTAAGTTTTTATGAACCAACAACTAAAACATTTGCAGCTCTTGGACATGGAATACAAGATGTAGATACAGAAAAGTTATTAGATATAGCAAAAGGAGATTTTGTAACTACAAAAATAGTATCAGTAATTAAAGGAAAAAAAGGAAGCCCAGGAAAAATTGGTGGAACAATTGAAAATAGTACAATAATTGGGCAAGTTTATAAAAATACAGAATTTGGAGTATATGGAAAATTAACTAATATAGGAGCGCTAAACATAGATATTTCAAAAGCAATGGATGTTGCATCACGTGATGAAATAAGAACAGGTCCTGCAAAAATATTATGCACACTTGAAGACAATGTTACAAAAGAATATGATGTAGAAATAGAAAGACTATATAAAAATAATAATCAAAATAACAAAAGTATGCTTATAAAAGTAACAGATGATGAATTAATAGAAAAAACAGGAGGAATAATACAAGGGATGAGTGGAAGCCCAATTATACAAGATAATAAAGTCGTAGGTGCGTTAACACATGTTTTAGTTAATGAGCCAAAAACGGGATATGGGGTATTTGCAGATTTAATGATAAAACAAGCAAGAGAAGTAAATTAAAGTGTAATTTTAGATTACACTTTTTGTATATGGATATAATTTGCAAGAATGTTAAATGAAATCCGAAAAGTTTACAACTTTTCGGATTTCATAGAAAAATACTTACGAAGCCTTTCAAGAAAGCCCCTTTAACAAGGGGGCTGGCACGCTGAAAGCGTGACTGGGGGTTCTTATATTTATATGCTTTTAATAAATCTGTTTGTATTCTATCATATTCCTTTACCTCTTCTGTATAATGTTGGCTTCCATATAATTCTATTCCAATTTTCTTTTCAGGACAATAAAAGTCTAATATGTAACTATCGATTGGTTTTTGCATTATAAATCTTATGGAGTATTTTGACAGATATTGATACCAAAGTTTATTTTCTTCTGCCATTGATTGATTTCTTAACTTTCTAGATTTTCCGAATTAAATTTTTATTATATTGTAAGAACCCCCAGTCAGCTACGCTGACAGCCCCCCTTGTTAAAGGGGCTTTTTTGAAAGGCTTCGTAAGACTTTTTTTATAAATTTAGTTTAATACTAATTTCTAGCATTTTAAATATTACAAATATATAACAAAAATGAAAAAATCTTGACAAGTATCACTTGTAGAGATAAAATATAGACGTAAATTAAAGCAATTTCAAAATAGAAATTAGGCAAAAAGGAATAAAAGCAAGAGTATGTTGAAAATTCAATAAAATAGACATAATTTGCAAATGTTGTACATAAAAAATGGAAAAATAAGAAATACTAAAGGAAAAATGTAAGTAAGAAGCAAAATTTAAATAAAATTTTGTATCTTAAAAGAAAGGAAAAGTGGAGAAAATGAAAAAAC
>CATKFT010000180.1 GCA_949747745.1 uncultured Clostridia bacterium | reverse complement strand
TCAATTTAGACCTAAATCTCCTTTTTATTTTGTTAGCTAACTTTCATATACATAGTAACATTTTTTCAAAAAATGTTACAACTTTTCTAAAAAAATTTTTAAATATAGAGATATTAGATTTTCTAATATCTAAGCGACAACTTACTAGTTGTCGCTTAGATACATTATAGCATTTGTATAATTTTATTTCACTAAATGTAAAAAATCTGACAATATTATAAATGTATTTTTCACAAATTCTATTCAAAATATAATTTTCCTCCAATTCTATTTATTCAAATCTACTTGCCATTTTAATACTGGATAGCCATTATTTATTCCTGTTTCATCATCTAACCATAAATTTTCACTAAATTCTCCTGAATTTAATAATTGAGCTGTTACATTTGTTGTATAACAATTTATATCTCTCGATGTACCACCATTTACATTAGGAAAACCAGTAATTTGCCCCACATATCTATTTCCTGATATACTAGCTACATTATAACAATTATATGTTAAAACTGTACCACGTCCTTGTAATCCTGCAGCTCCATTTATTCCACCAACACTGGCACGTCCCTGAATTTTACCAATATTATAGCTATTATAAATTTTTCCAGCAGCACTATAACCTACTATTCCTCCTACCGATGTTATTTCACTTTTAAGCTGTCCAATATTATAACACTCTTTTATAGTACCAGTATTTCCTGCACTAATACCTGCAACATTTTCACTTCCATATATTTCATTTGTATTTGCACAACATTTAATTTGTGCATTTCCCATATTGTTTCCTGTAATTCCTCCTACATTTCCATATCCTTTAACATATGAATTATTTTCGCAATTTAAAATAATATTTTCGTTTCTACCTACAATCCCACCTATCTCACGTCCTGTACTTATAATGTTTCCACATATTTTTATATTCTGAATAACTCCATCATTTCTTCCAAATAACCCCTGAAAGTTATTTGTTGAATTTATATAAATTCCCTCTATTTTATGTTTATTCCCTTCAAATGTACCTTTAAAAAATAACTTATCATTACTTACAAAATTTGCAATTGGTATCCACTGGCTTTCTTCTGAGCCTTCTAAGTCTATGTCATTCATTAATCTTGCTGTTTTTCCTTCAAATGTTCTTCCACTGTTTACTTTGTCTCTAAACTCTTCCATATCTTGTTTGTTCCATATATCCATATCTTCTGTTATATCTGTTATTTTTATACTTGCTATATTATACTTTTCTTCCTTATCTTTGGCTATTACTGTATATGTTGTGTTATTCATTTCT
>CATKFT010000179.1 GCA_949747745.1 uncultured Clostridia bacterium | reverse complement strand
GCCGGAATCGAACCGGCACGGTTTATTCAACCGCAGGATTTTAAGTCCTGTGCGTCTACCAGTTCCGCCACATCTGCATTTATCGAACTGGTTTTATCTTATAACAAGATTAATTATAATATGGCTTTAGATAATTGTCAATACATATTAAAAAAATATTGTTACTTTTTTATCTTTTTAATCTTTAATTTTAAAATAACTATTTTTATTAGCATATTTAAAATATAATTTTATAAATATGTTAATAAAACTATAAAGGGCAAATTAAAAGGAATGAGCCCTGTACAATACAGAGTCCATTCCCAAACTGCCTAGTACCTAATCAAAAATGTCCAATTTTTTGGGTTCAGTACAGACTTAGTCAACAATCTCTTTTTCTCTATCATGGTTATCTTTATGTTTTCCTTCAGAATTTTTATATCTTTCTCCAATTTGCATTAATTTTTCCATTACCTCATCTGAAGCTCTTTCACATACAGCTTTTTTAGCAGTATTTTCTTCTGGATATGATTCCGCACTTTCATCATATTCCCAATTATCATCATATTCCCAATCATCTTGTTCTTCATATATAGGAAGAGCTTTTTGTTTCTTTTTCCCAAATAATTTTTTCTCTTCTTTAGCTCTTAATTTCTCTTTTTTAGCTGCTTCTTTTTTTCTCTTTTTATCTAATTTAGCCACTTTTTTCTCTTCTTTAGCTTTTTCTTTTTCTTCTTGACTTTCTTTTTTCTTATCTAGTCTATCTCTTGATTTATCTGCTTTATCATCTTCTATAATCTCTGCAAATTCCTCTGCTTTATTAGCATTGTATGCCAATTTTTTATATTCTTTACCTCTAAATACATTTCCAATTATCCCCAATAATCCTCTTTTATCATATGTTAAAATTGTTTTCGTTGCTTCTTTTGCTTCTTCATCACCATACTCAATTGCTTGTACATAAGTTCTAAATATACTATTTATTTTTTCACTACTAACTCCTTTTTCTTTAGCTACCATTAAAGCATCTATAAGCATTGGGTCAACTCTATCTAATACTAATCCTCTATTCACCCATAGAAATGTATGTCCATACATTTTGTTTATTTTTTCTATTTTCTCTGTTGGTTTAATAAATACATCCTTTTTCATCTTTCCAAAACTTATCATACTTCTTGAATTATCACTATAAGTAATTATAATTTCTTTTCCTATAGATATATTGTTTATCCCTAATCCTGTTGAAAATTCTGCTTTAGCAGTTTTTATTTGTGGTGCTTCTTGTTGTACTACTTTTTTAGTTGGCTGTTGTTGACTATGTATTGTTTTCTCAGTTGGATCTCCTTGTTCTTTTCCATTTTCTTTATCCTGATTTTTTGTTGAAGTTTGTTTTTCCAATTCTTCTTTAGCTTTCTTTTCTAACTCATTTTTTCTTTCTTTAATCTCTTTTAAAATGTTAGTAAGCTCTTCTATTTCATCATTTAATCTTCCATCATCATTATGTTTTTGTTTTTCTGAAATCATTTCTTTTATACTATCCATTATGTTACTTCCTTTAAGTCTTTCAATTTCATTTTCAATAGATGTTTCACTTACATTTGTATAAATTTTAGCATAGTATTTATTAAAATATGCATATTTATCTAAAATATCTGCATATCCTCGGCTCATATCTATAACTATACCATATAACTGTTGAAGTTTTTCTTGTCTTCTTTTTTCTTGTTCTGACAAAATTGCCTCTTGCTCTTCCACAACTATTTCTTGTTTTTCCTCAGTTTCTGACTCTTCTTGTCCTTCCACAACTACTTCTTGTTCTTCCTCAGCTTCTGCTTCTTGTTCTTCCATAACTTCTTCTTGTTTTTCCTCAGTTTCTGACTCTTCTTCTACATTTACTCTTTCTATATCTTCTAAAAAATTTTCTTTTTGCTCTGTTTTATCTACTTTTTTGTTTTCCATTACTGCTTTAACTTTTTCTATTAATTCTTCTACTTCTTTTCTTTCTTTTGAACCAGGCATATACAATTCTTTTTGTCCCTCATATATACTTAATAATGTTACACCTTCTAATTTTTTTAATCTCTCTTCAATACCTCCAAACTCTGCAACAAGTCCTTTATCTAAAAACGCTTCTTTTAAATTAATATAATCTTTTGATAATAATTCTTTACTAAATCCAACTGCTGCTTCTATTTCATCAAATCGTTCTACTAATTTTTGCCTAATATCTTCTTCTTTTATTATTTCTTTAACTTCTCCTACTGTTATTTCTTCTTTTTGCACTTCTCCCTCTAAATATACTCTTCCTTGTGACACTTTAATAGCTTCTTCTTGTTCTTTTTCTACATCTTCCATTGTAATAACTGGTCCCGGTGAAAGTATATCTTCATCATTTACCTCTATTTTTTCTATATGTTCTACATTATTTAAAGAATATGTTTTTTCTTCAAATAACCTATCATATTCATTGATAATATGATATATTTTATATACACTATCAATATTAACTAAATTAGCTAATGCTCCTATGTTACTTGTTCGTTTTTCCATCTCATCTCTATCTATTAATAGCTGTTTTAATTCTTCTACTGCTTCTTCTTTATTAAAACTATTTTCTAATATAGTATCTTCTTGATAAAATGAATTAAAATTTTCAATTTCATGATTTTCTTGAAGCTTTGTTCTTAATTCTTCTATCCTTGTATCCATTCTCTCTATTTCTTCTTGATTGGTTTTTACTACTTCATTTAGTCTATTTCTTATCTCTACAATTTCTTTTTCTTGATTATTCTTATCTTCTAATAATTGCTTTAATTCTTCTATTCCTTCTTCTTTATTAAAATCATTTTCTAATATGTCTTCTCCTTGATAAAATGCATTCCAGTTTTCAATTTCATCATTTTCTTGAAGTTTTGTTCTTAATTCTTCTATTCTTTCATCTCTTTTTTGATTATCTTCCATTTCTCCTAAAATGTCTTTTAGTTCTTTTATTGTATCTTTTAAAATATCTTCATATCTTTCTTCCATAATTTTCTCCTTTCATGTTTACCAATAATCGGTAAAATCACACTTATGTTTATTTTAACACAAAATAAATAATTTAGCAACTTATTTATGTAAATTTCTTGCTTTCTTATCTAAAATTAAATATTTTTGTAACATTTTGGTAAAATTTGTAATGATTTTTATATTGTTTTTATAAATTCATTTAACTCCTCTATTGCTATATTGGCTAATTTCTCATATTTTAATTTTTTATCTCTAATCTTTTCTGGAAGCTCTGGTATAATTCCAAAATTTGCATTCATTGGCTGAAAATTGTCATTTGGTGTTTGAATGTATTTTGAAAGTGCTCCTATCATTGTATTTTCTGGAAATACTATTTTTTCTTTTTCATTTTTATGTTCATGTGTCTCTTTTATATTGCTTTTTATTTCGCTTTTCTCATTTTCTATAACCTCAATCTTTTTACTATTTTGTATTTTTCTAAATTGCCTTATAGCATTTAATCCGTGCTACCATTCCGTGAAGCAATAGATTCAACATATCCTTCTACCCCTGTAATTTGTCCTGCAAAATATATATTAGGATTTTTTCTTAAATTATAACTTGCATCTAGCAATTTACTAGAATTTATATAAGTATTCCTATGCATTACCCCATACTTTACAAATTCTGCATTTATAAGTCCTGGCAACATAGAAAATACCCTTTTTTGTTCTCCAAATTTCAAATTTGTTTGAAATCCAACTATATTATATATTGTACCTATCATATTGTCTTGCCTTAGTTGAATAACAGCATATGGACGTTTTCCTGTTCTTGGGTCTGTAAATCCTACTGGTTTTAATGGTCCAAATCTTAATGTATCTATTCCTCTTTTTGCCATAACTTCTACTGGCATACATCCCTCAAATATTTCTTTTTTCTCAAATTCATGAAGTTCTACAACTTCAGCATTCACAAGCTCATTCCAAAATGCTTCATATTCTTCTTTGTTCATAGGAAGATTTATATAACTTCCTTTTTTAATGGTTTTTCTTCTTATATTCCAATCTTCTATTTCTTCATCTTTTTTTCTTTCTTGTTCATATCTATCCCCTAAAAATGCAATATTCATATCTATGCTTTCTTTTGTAACAATTGGAGCTGCTGCATCATAAAAATGTAATTCTTCTTCATTTATAAGTTTCGAAATACTTTTACTAAGCTCCCCTGATGTTAATGGTCCTGTTGCAATTATTATAATATGATTATTTTTGTCGTTAATATACTCCAAATCTTCCTCTGAAATACCATTTTTCACAAGTTCCTTGCCTGTATATTCTTCATTTATAATTTCTATGTTAGGATTATTCTTTATTTTATCTGTAACTAATTTTGAAAATTCTTCCCTGTCAACAGCTAAAGCTTGTCCTGCTGGTACTTTCGTTTCGTCTGCACATTTAATTAATAAAGAATCTAATATTCTTAACTCTTCTTTTAAAAGTCCACAAGCATTTGTATGTAGATTAGATTTAAATGAATTGCTACAAACAATCTCAGCCAAATTTTCATTTGAATGAGCACTAGAAAATTTAACTGGTTTCATTTCATACAATTTAACTTTTATACCTTTTTTTGCAATTTGATATGCTGCCTCACATCCCGCAAGACCTCCTCCAACAACAGTTACAAAATCTTCCATAATATACCCCTTTAAAATAATATTTATTAAAAATAACTTTGCCACTTTAATAAGCAATTCCTACATTTTAAATTTTATATAAAAGGAGGAGACAAAATTTACCGCCTCCTCCTAATAATAGTGCTAGCCTTGCTTACTTCTTTATCTGTTCGCAAGACTGATTGCCTACTGTGCAAGAAGTCTTGCACGCAGACTGGCAGGATGTCTGACACTCGCCGCATCCGCCTTTGTTCATGGACTCTTTCAGATTACGTGTTGAAATGGTTTTGATGTGTTTCATCTTATCTTCCTCCACTATTATTTTTTGCGATTTCTTATCGAAATCTCCATTATTATACAACATTTTATGTAACATGTCAAAGCAAAAATCATGTAACTCTACCATGAAAATTAGTGTTATTTCATTTTAGTAATACAAGACCTGATATTCCATTAAGTTTTGGAAAATGCCTTAGATTATTGTATATAAAAATAGCATTACACTCGCTTTAAGTGGGCATCTACAAAAAATTACTCAAAAAGCTTCATTATATCCTCTTTAGAAAGTTTATTGATAAACGAAGTTTTTGTATCAAGCACATTATCTATAAGTTTTGCTTTCTTTTCTTGTAAATCAAAAATTTTTTCCTCTATTGAATTTTTCGTAATAAGCTTATAAACCTGCACATTGTTTTTCTGTCCTATTCTATATGCTCTATCAGTTGCTTGGTTCTCTGCTGACAAATTCCACCATGGATCATAATGTATTACCATATCAGCACCTGTTAAATTTAACCCTGTTCCACCTGCTTTTAACGAAATTAAAAATACTTTTATATTTTCATTTTTGTTAAACTCATCAACAAGTTCTATTCTTCTATCTACTTTCGTTTGTCCTGTAAGTTTAAAATATTGTATCTCTTCTTTTCTCAAATTTTTTTCAATTATCTCAAACATAGATGTATATGTAGAAAATAAAAGTATTTTATGCCCACTTGATATTGCATCTTTTATAATTTCTATACATTGGTTTAATTTGCTAGATTCTCCTTTATAATTGTCTAAAAATAAGCTCGGATGACAGCAAATTTGTCTTAGCCTTGTTAATGCTGATAATATTTGTATTTGACTATTTTCAAATCCATTTGTACTTATCATATCATTAAGTTCAGATTTTGCCTGTGCAAGATATGTAAGATATACCTTTTGTTGTTCATCTTCCATTTCATTATTAAGTACTGTTACTGTTTTATCTGGAAGTTCTGTTAATACTTGTTTCTTAGTTCTTCTTAATACAAATGGTTCAATTAACATTCTTAATTTATTCATTCGTTCTGTATCTTCATTTTTTATTATTGGCATTTCGTAATTCTCTTTAAATTTTTTATACGAAAACAAATATCCTGGCATTAAAAAATCAAATATAGACCATAATTCTGAAAGTGAATTTTCAATTGGAGTACCTGTTAGTGCATATTTTGTTCTTGCCCTTATTTGTTTAATTGCTTTTGCATTTTGTGTATTACTATTTTTCATATACTGTGCCTCATCAGCTATTAAATACCTAAATTCGTAATCACTTTCATTATACACTTCTATATCCCTTTTTAATAAGTCATATGAAGTTATAACTACATCATAGTTTTGTATGTTTTTTATTTGCTCTTTTCTTGTAGTAGCACTCCCTCTTATAACTATTCCCTTAATATTTCCTGCAAATTTTTCTATTTCTGCAAACCAGTTTAGGCTAAGTGAACTTGGGCATACTACCATTATAGGCTTTTTATTTTCCTTACAATTTTCTATATAAGATTCCATAATAGAAATTATTTGAATAGTCTTTCCGTAGCCCCATATCATCTGCAAGAATTCCTCCAAATTGATAATAATCTAATGTTTTAAGCCATTTAAATCCTATTTTTTGATATTCTCTTAAAGTGCTATTTAATTGTTTTGGTATAGTTAAATTTTCAGTATTCGATTTATCTTGAATATTATCTATTATTTCTTTATAATTATTATCTTTTTTTACACTAGTATTTTCAAAATTAGCCATAATTCTGTCTAAATATAATGAACGATAAGCTGGAAGCTTTATATTTCCTTCTTCTAATTCTTTATAGCTTACCCCTGTACCATCTATAAGTTTATCTAAAAAGTCTATATCTTCATTTTCTTCAAGTGATAAAAAGTCTCCATTTTTTAATCTATGATATTTCTTCTTTAATTTATACTTTTCTAATATTTCAACTAATTCTTTTTTGTCGAAGTTAAAATTATTTAACTCTACATTTAACAAATTATTTTCAATTCTAACTCCTAATGTTCCCATTTTAGGTTTTTTAATCTGCTTTTCTTTAAACTCATCAGTCGCTAAAACTTCAAATTTTTGCATATATTCATTTATATCTTCTGATAAAAAATTATATATTTTCTCATCATCTGTAAGAACAAACCTCGCATTTTGTTTATCTAACATAAAACCTGTTTTTCTAAATGCATTTAAGCTTTCTGCTTCTTCTAACACGCTTCTTGGAATATTAGGTGTTTCACTAAGAGGATTAAATTCTTCTTCTCCATAACAAAATGCAACTTTTGCTATAATATAATTTTTATCATTAAACTCTAAATATACTTTAACACCTAATTTTCTAGGCATATATTCTTCAATTTCTTCTTGTTCTATTTTTTCTAAATTTATATTTTCTTTTACCTTTGGAAGTACTATTGAAAAAAAGTTTGTCATACCGTGCTTTGTTAAACTTAATTTCTGTTGTATAGTTTCTTTTAAATACTTCTAATAATTTTAAAGTAGTTTCCTTATATTTTCTACTACATCTATATATGCTATCTTCTGTTAAAAAATATGTATATTCTTTTCCGTCTATTACTTCATAATTATTAAATTCTTCTATATTACATTTTAGCTTATATTCTTCTCCTAGTACTTTTTCTAGTTCAAATTCTATTTTAGGTTCCTCATCTATAAATTGTATTTCTAAAACTTTATAGTCTTTTTCCATCACTATTTTTTTATTTTTTGATACTTCAAAAAACTCATCAAGTGCAGTACTATTTAATACAATGCTACTTGTATTTAATACCTTTCCATAGTACCTATATATGCTATTTGAATTATTATTTACAGACTTTATTGTTTCTGCATGTTTCATAATAAATTCAAGTAGCATTCTAGCTTCATTACAAAAAGTACTTTCTTCATGTATCATATCCAGTTTTGCACCATATTTATATCGTGTTTTATTTATCATATTTTCATAAAATTCTACTAAATCTCTTAGCTTATATAATTGCTTTTTTGTTCCAATTTTAAACTCTAATTTCATTTGACTAGAATACCTATCATATATTATTCTAGGTTCTATTTTTACTTCTTTATCTAATGATACAATTTGTTCATTTTCTTCATCAATTAATTTCATTTCATCATCATAAAAAGTATTTATTAAATCTGCAAAATCTGTGTATCTTGTTTTTGCTTTATATTCTTCTACATTATATTTAGGATTTCCATCTATTTCAAGCATTGTAGCAATAATATGTTTACAGGCTCCATAGTGAGAATTATAATCTTCGCACTCACACCTAAGAATTTCTAGTTCCCCATTTTTTACAGTTATATGTACTCTATATTCATCATAATGTCCATCCACTAAGCTTTCAATAGAAAAATTATTCATATTATCATAATGTATATGTTGCACTTCTACTCTTTTTTGTTTTACATACTCTTTTGCCTTAAGTAATCTTGTTTCTCCACTTCCATTATATAGTTCTCTTGCTACTGTTCTATTAATAAACATTTCTTTCCCCTTTAAAATATGATTAATATTGTATCATGTTTTTTACTTTTTCTTTGTTGTTTTTGTACTTTTGCTTTTTGTGTTTGTTTTTGCTTTATTTGTAGTTTTCTTTCCTTTTGTTTTCTTTTTAGTATTTTCTTCTAATTCTACTTTCTCTTCTGGATTCCACTTTTCTCCATTTTTTGGTTTATTCCATGATATATAATCACATGATTTAGGATTATTTTCACATATATAATAATTTCTTTTCTTTTTTGTTTTTCTAATTTGTACTTTACTACCACATTTTGGACATGGTACATCTATTGTTTCTACAAATGGTTTTGCATTTTTGCATTCTGGATATCCTGGACATGCTAAAAATTTTCCATATTTTCCATACTTTATTACCATCATTTTACCACATTTTTCACAAGGTACATCAGATACTTCTTCTACTAATTTAACATGTTCTAATTCTTTTTCTACTTTTTCTACTACTTTTTCAAATGGAGTATAAAATTCTTTTATTACATTTTTCCATTTTTCTTTTCCTTCTGCAACTTTGTCAAACTCATTTTCCATATTAGCTGTAAATTCTACATTTACCACATCTCCAAAGTTTTGAATTAATAACTTATTAACTATTTTTCCTAAATCTGTTGGTGTTAATTGTTTTTGTACTTTTTCTATATATCTTCTTTCTAATATTGTTGTTATTGTTGGTGAATATGTACTAGGTCTTCCTATACCTTTTTCTTCTAATGCTTTTACAAGACTTGCTTCTGTATAGCGTGGTGGTGGTTCTGTAAAGCTTTGTTTTTCATCTATTTTTTGTTTTATTACTTTTTCATTTTCTTTTAAATCTGGTATTTTTGTATTTTCTTCTTCTTGTTTGTTGTCTTCTCCTTCAACATATAACACCATAAATCCTTTAAATTTCAAGTTCTGTCCACTTGCTTTAAATGTATAATTATTTGCATCTATTGTAACAGATAGTGTATCATACACTGCTGCACTCATTTGGCTTGCTATAAATCTGTTATAAATTAGTTTATATAATTTATATTGATCATTTGTAAGTGCTTCTTTTATTTCTTCTGGATTTATATCTATATATGTTGGCCTTACTCCCTCATGAGCATCTTGTGCGTCTTTTCCTGTTTTATAATATCTATTTTCATAATACTGTTCTCCATATGTTTTTATAATCTCAGCTTTTGCTCCTGCTCTTGCTACTTCTGAAATCCTTGTTGAATCTGTTCTCATATATGTAATAAGACCTACTGTTCCTTTATCTGGTATTTTTACTCCCTCATATAGAGTTTGAGCTACACTCATAGTTTTCTTTAAGGTAAAACCTAATTTTCTTGATGCTTCTTGTTGCATTGTAGAGGTTGTAAATGGTGGTGCAGGTGTTCTTTTCTTTTCTCCTTTTTTTACTTCTTGTATAATGTAATTTGCTTTTTCAATCTTTTCTAATATTTCATCAACTTCTTCTTTTTTATGAAGTTCTAATTTTTTGTTATTTTTTCCATAAAATTTTGCTTCAAAAGTTTTTTTAGATTTTTCATCTAATAAATTGGCATATATATTCCAATACTCTTCTGGTATAAATTTTTCTATTTCTTCTTCTCTATCTACAATCATTTTAACTGCAACGGATTGAACTCTTCCGTGCTGATAAACCACGTCTTACTTTTTTCCATAAAACAGGGCTAATTTTATAACCAACAATTCTATCTAAAACACGTCTTGCTTGTTGGGCATCTGTTAAATTCATATCTATTTTTCTTGGATTTTTTATTGCTTCTTGTACTGCTCCTTTTGTTATTTCATTAAATGTTACTCTTACATTTTCATTTTCATTTATGCCTAAAATATGAGCTAAATGCCAAGCAATAGCTTCTCCTTCACGATCAGGGTCAGTTGCAAGATACACTTGTTTACTTGAAGATGCATCTTTTTTTAAACTTTTAATTAAATCTCCTTTTCCTCTAATGTTTATGTATTCTGGTTCAAAATTATTATTTACATCAACACCTAATTTGGATTTTGGAAGATCTCGTATATGCCCCTGTGATGCAACAACTTTTGTACTTCCGCCTAAAAATTTTTTAATAGTATTGGCCTTTGCTGGTGATTCCACTATAATTAATTTATCAGCCATTGGTACCTCCTTAGAATTATTTATACTAAAATATTCTAGCCCATATTATTCTATTTTGCAAGCTTTTTTAGAAATTTTTTATAGTAATTAGTTATTATATCTTTTGCAATTATTTTTTATATTTTCTAGCATTTTACATATATTTGTATTATAATAAATTTATAAATCATATTAGGAAAGGAGTGTTTATATGGAAACTGAAAATAACGAAAATAATCTAATTCGGAAAAACCTTTTTTTGGATGTTTTTAGGATTACTTGGTAGTGCTATTGTTGCTTGGTATACATATTCATCTGGATTATTTATTGATATCATCTTTAAAGGATATTTTAATATTTTACTAATTATAGAATTAGCAGTTGTTATTATATTTTCATTGTTATTTAAGAAATTACCACCTACTATTGTTGGAATTTTATATTTTGTTTATGCAATGATTAATGGTGTATCTTTATCAGTTATATTTGTTGTATTCGAACTTAATTCTATTATATGGCTATTTTTAGCAAGCGCTGTTTTATTTGGACGGTTTAGCACTTGTAGGATATAAAACAAAAAAAGATTTAAGTAACTGGAAAACCTTACTTTTTGGTATATTAATTGTAGGTCTTATTTTAAGTTTAGTTAACATTTTCTTAAGTAATTCTATGTTAGATATTATATTAGATTGGGTTATATTATTTGTATTTTTTGGTATTACTGTATATGATATGAATAAAATTAAGATGTTACAAGAAGATGAAAGCTTAGATCACTCTAAACTTCATATATATGGTGCAATGGAATTATATCTTGATTTTATAAATATATTTCTACGTATATTATCTATATTTGGAAAAAGAAGAAATTAAGAAAAAAACTCTCAAAATTAATATTTTTGAGGGTTTTATTTTTATGTTCATATTATAAGCAAACTGTAAATATATGTAATGGATTTTCTTAATATTTTCTTATGGGACTTGCTACTTTTTGAATTTTAGTGTAATATACTATTATTAGTTTGAAAGTTTATGTAAAAATTTTATTTTATTTAAGCGCCAGGACAATTAATAAATTGTTGACGAGGTTAGAACTTATCGAAATATTCGGCGGATGGTTCTATGGCATGTTACTGTCATTAATTACTAGAAAAAAGAAATAGTGATATTTTAACAAACCTAGTAAAAGTAGCTTTTACATGCTTTCTAAATTTTATACTTTTAGGAGGTTTAATTGTTATGTGCGGAATTGTTGGATATATAGGGACAAAAAAAGCATGCCCTATATTAATTGATGGACTTTTAAAATTAGAATATAGAGGTTATGATTCAAGTCGGTATTTCTACTGTTGAAAATGGTTATATTTCTAATATGAAAGACAAAGGAAGAGTTAAAAATTTATATTCTTTAGATGGAATTAATGATTTAAAAGGAACCATCCGGTATTGCTCATACAAGATGGGCAACTCATGGTGTTCCTTGTAAAGAAAATTCACATCCACATATGGATAATTCTAATACCTTTAGTGTTGTCCATAATGGTATTATAGAAAATTATCAAGAATTGAGAAGTTCTTTAGAAAATGATGGTTATATTTTTAAATCTGATACTGATACAGAAGTTATACCAAATTTAATTCATAAATATTATTTACAAGATACAAATAATAGTGAAAAAAGGTTACTAACAGCCATTTCAAAAGCACTTAAAGATTTAAAAGGAAGTTATGCTATAGAAGTACTTTGCAAAGACTACCCTGAAAAAATGGTTGTAGCAAGAAAAGATAGTCCTTTAGTAATTGGCACAGGCAATGATGAAAACTATGTAGCATCAGATATACCTGCTATTCTTAGCTATACTAAAAATTTCTATCTTTTAGATGATGGCGAAATTGTAGAAATATATAAAGATAAAATAAATTTTTATAATATAGATTTAGAAAAAGTAGATAAACAAATAAAAAACATTGATTGGGATGCTACATCTAGCGATAAAGATGGTTATGCTGATTATATGTTAAAAGAAATACATGAACAGCCTCGTAGTGTTAGAGAAACTATTGGCTCTAGGTTAAAGAAAAACGAATTAATAGATTTTAGTGATATTTCTATAACTAAAGAATATTTGCAAAGTATAAATAATATATATTTAGTTGCATGTGGTACTGCAATGCATGCAGGGCTTGCTGTAAAGCCTTTATTGGAAAAATTGTGTAAAATTCCTGTAACTGTTGATATTGCATCAGAATTTAGATATAGAAAACCACTAGTTGATAAAAAAACTTTATGTATATATATTAGTCAATCTGGTGAAACAGCAGATACAATTGCTGCATTAAAGTTATCTAAATCTCATGGAGCTAAAACAATTGCAATTTCAAATGTAATCGGAAGTTCTATTTCAAGAGAAGCAGACTATACAATTTACACTCATGCAGGTCCTGAAATCGCTGTTGCATCAACAAAAGCATATACTTCTCAAATAACACTTCTTGCATTACTTTCTCTTCATTTTGCAGAGGTTTTAGAAGTTAGTAATAAAGAACTTATAGAAGATATAAAAAATGAAATTTTGTTATTACCTGAGAAAATACAAGATATTTTAGATAATGTTACTTCTATTGAAAATTTTGCAAAAAAAGTTTATAAAGAACATGATGTATTCTTTTTAGGAAGAGGTAATGATTATACTGTAGCATTAGAAGCATCTTTAAAGCTAAAAGAAATATCTTATATACACTCTGAGGCATATCCAGCAGGAGAATTAAAGCATGGTCCTATTGCATTAATTGAAAATGGAATTACAGTTGTTTCAATTATAACAGATCCACATTTAATAGGAAAAACTGTAAGTAATATTCAAGAAGTAATAACTCGTGGTGCAAAAACTTTGATTATAACAAATCAAGATTTAAAACAATTAAATTATAATGAAGTAATCAAAATACCAAAAACACATCCTATGATTTCACAAGTTTTATCTGTAATACCTTTACAACTATTTGCTTATTATATTTCAAAAGAAAAAGGATTAGATGTAGATAAACCAAGAAATCTTGCAAAATCTGTTACTGTTGAATAGAAATTATTTAATAGAATTAATCAAGTATTATATTGAAAAAGGTGAGGAATTTATATGGATTTAAAAAATGCAATACAAATTGCAAAACGTGCAAGACTTAATGCAAGAGTTTCTACTTCTAACTATTATGTTGGTTCATGTCTTGTTACAAAAGATGGTAAAGCTTATTCTGGATGTAATATTGAAAATGATGGTATTCAGAGTATTTGCGCTGAACGCACTGCTTTTGTTAAAGCTCTATCTGAAGGTGAAAATGATTTTTCCTATGTTGTAGTTGTTGGTGCAAATAAAGATGCTACTATTTTAGACAATTGCCTACCTTGCGGTTATTGTAGACAATTTATGAATCAATATGTCGATAATAATTTTAAAATTTATGCTTGTTTTGGAGAAAATGATGAAATAGAAGAGTATACAATAAACGATTTATTGCCTCATTCTTTTAAATTATAATTATAAACCAATAAAATAGGCGCTAATTACTAGCACCTATTTTTAGTTCTAACAACAAAGTTTTAAAATTTCCATATTAAATTCTTGAATAATTTTCCATGGCACTAGCGGACACCATTGACCTGATGGAGCATATTTTTTAAGCCAAATAATTGATGCTACATAGCTTTGGCAAAACAGCATACTTACAGCATATGCTGTTTCTGCTGAATCAATAGGTATTTTTCTATCAACTCCTAGTATTTCATCATGATAATATACCCATTTAGTTCCTACTTTAAAAGACTTATATATAGTTCTTATTTTGGTAAGACTTCTTGCTTCTTGCAAGTCAAACTCTTCACTATATTCTCCTATTTCTCCTCTACAATGATACAGCTGCGGAATAGACCATTTTAAAAATTTTGCAATTATCTTTAATTTTCCTCTTGTTACAATCATTTTAGAAAATTCATGCACACACATTTTCCGTATCGCTTCACCTATTTTTTGTTTTTCTATACACAATTTTTCATATTCTTTTTTGGTTATATAAGGCTTTGCTTGTAGCACATTATATGAAATATTTGTATAAAAAATCATTAATGGTAAAACAATTTCTTGTTCTTCTATCTTATAGTATCCCATTAATGGCAATACATTATTATCATAATGTATGTCAATAATTCCATCTTGTGCTATTCGGAAATTTAAATAGTCTATTTCCCTTGTTACCTTATTTAGTTTTTTCCATTTTTTTGTAGGTTTATATCCTCCTTCAAGTATTGTTAAATTTTTCTCTACATCCTCTAACACCCGTAAAAACTCATCGCTAGACATCTTTTCCCCTCCTTAATTGTGGTTGTTTTAATACTATGTTTTTAACATAGTTATTATACTATATATCTTACTTTATGTCAACATTGATTAATTTACATTAGTTTATACCACAATTCACTATAAAATTTGTATACAAATTAGTTTCCCCCTTAGTCATCTACAATAACTGCCTCTAAAAAAGCCCCCTACTTTTGCACTAAACAACTACAAAAGTAGGGGCTTTTTTTAATCTAATTTTATATGAACATCTTTTAATTGTTCAGGCATAACATGGCTTGGTGCTCTCATTAGTAAATCTCTTGCTTTTTTGTTTTTAGGAAATGCTATTACTTGTCTTAAATTATCTTCATTTGCAATTAGCATAACCATCCTATCTAATCCCGGTGCTGCTCCTGCATGTGGTGGTGTTCCATACTGAAACGCATTAAATAATGCACCAAATCTTTCTTCTACATCACTTCTTGTATATCCTGCTATTTCAAATGCCTTTACCATTAATTCTGGATCATGGTTTCTAACTGCACCTGACGCCATTTCATATCCATTACATACTAAATCATATTGATATGCAAGTATATCTAATGGATTTTTATTAATAAGTGCTTCCATTCCTCCTTGTGGCATTGAAAATGGATTATGGTTAAAATCTATTTTTCCTTCATCTGATAATTCATACATTGGAAAATCTACAATCAAGCAGAACTTATATACATTTTTTTGTATTAAATCTAGTCTTTTTCCAAGTTCAATCCTTATTCCTCCTGCTATTTTTTGTGCTACCTCAAATTCATCTGCTATAAAGAATAATGCACTATTTTTACTTACATTTGCTATTTCAATTATTTGTTCTTTTTGTTCTTCTTTAATGAATTT
>CATKFT010000178.1 GCA_949747745.1 uncultured Clostridia bacterium | reverse complement strand
CACCTTACTAGAGCTTGTCTCACTATGTATTATATTTTCTATTATTTTAAATCTATTCTTATTATTTTTTAATATTTCATTTGTCTTAAATAATTCTTGTATATTTATTCCATTACGTTCAATTATTACATAGTTATAATTTTTTACTAATTCTTCAAAATCTTTTGATTTTATCATTTTATATAAATTATCTGCACCTATTATATAAAATTTATCTACTTTTTTAAATTCTTTCTCTATTTCATTAAATGCTTCTAATGTTGATAAATTCTTTTCTTGATTTAACTCTATTCTTGAAACATCTAATTTTTCATATTCCTTTATTGCAATTTGTAGCATATTATACCTATGTTCTTCATTTACTAACCCTTTTTTATTATATTTATCCCCCATAGGTACAAATATTACTTTATCTAATTTGTATTTATTAATCACTTCTAAAGCTAATTCTACATGTGCTTTTGTTACTGGATTAAAACAACCTCCAAAAAAACCATATTTTTTCATTTTCTATTCCTTATACAATAATATATTTAGGTTTTATATATACTTTTTTATTTCTTGGTATATCTCTTCATGTATATCTTCTATTGTCCTTATCTTATCATCTTTTACGCATTTTACCTCATACCAACTGTATTTATTAACTACATCACATGCTGAATTATAACTATCTATTATATGACTTTTGTCTCTTTCATGTATATCTTTTTGTGAGCTATGTGTAAACTTATTTTTCCTATCTTCCATAAGATGCATTGCATAGTCTGGTGGCATATTTAAGAAAAATGTTTTTGTAGGAACTGGTAATCCATACATGTTAAATTCAAAATTCCATAACCAATCTAAAAACTTCTCTCTTTCTATCTTATCTAAAATTTTCCCTGCCTGATGTACCATATTTGCTGTTGTATATCTATCTGCTAATATTATGCCTCCCTCATTATAGTAATCTTCATAATGTTTTTTAAATGTTGCATATCTATCTACAGCATAAAAAGTTGATGCTATATATGGGCTTACATCTTTTGCATTTTCTCCAAATTCACCAGATAAATACATCTTTACAAGAGCTGATGATGGACTATCATAATTTGGAAAACTTACTACCCTATAATTTATATTTTCTTCATTTAACCTTTCTTGTAATTTTTTAAATTGTGTTTGTTTACCACTTCCATCTGTTCCATCTATTACAAATAGTTTTCCCATTTTATTTCTCCTTTTTTATTAGAACCCCCAGTCAGCTTTGCTGACAGCCCCCTTGTTAAAGGGGCTCTCTTGCTACGCTTCGTAAGAATATATAAATTTAAGTTACTAATAAGATATTATTTTTATACTTTGTACTTACTTATTGCATACAAACTTCGAAGTATTTACTGGACAGCCTCTTTAACAAGGGAGCTGTCGCAGAGCGACTGGGGGTTCTTAAAATTTTATTACTGAATCATACCATTTTTTATATATTCAACTTCCTCTTCTACATTTAACCTCATAAATAGAGGCTCCCCTTTTTCTATTACTTTTGTTTCTTTTGTTATTTTATCATATTCTTTTATACTTTCCCATGTTTTTAATTCTTGCTCTTTTATTCCTATTTGTCTTAATATACTCTTTGCTGTTTCTGGCATAAATGAAATTAATATAATTCCTATTTTTCTTAGGTTTTCTATTAAATGATACATACATGATTCTAGTTTTTCTGTTTCACCATTTTTATCTAATACCCATGGTGTTGTTTCATCTATATATTTGTTTGTTCTTGAAATTATTCCCCAAATTTCAGAAAGTGCATTTGCAAACTCAAACTTTTCTATTAAATTTTCAGTTTTTTCTATTCGTTCTTTTGTAAAGTTTTCTAACTCGTTATCTACATCATTTTTACATCCATTATATTGTGGTATAATTCCTGAAAAATATTTATTAACCATAGATATAGTTCTATTTAATAGGTTTCCTAAATCATTACATAAATCGAAATTAAATCTTTCTACAAAACTTTCTGGTGAAAATACTCCGGTCTTGTACTATTGGCATTTCTCTTAATAAGAAATATTTAACAGCATCTAAACCATATCTATCCATTAATAATTCTGGATATACTACATTTCCCTTAGATTTACTCATTTTTCCGTCTTTCATCATAATCCAGTTATGCACAAGTATTTTCTTTGGAATAGGTAAATCAAGTGCCATTAAAAATATTGGCCAGTAAATTAAATGAAATCTTGCAATATCTTTTCCAACAATTTGTACATCTGCTGGCCAGTATTTCTTAAATAATGTATCATCTTCTGACATATACCCAAGTGCTGTTATATAATTTGTAAGAGCATCTAACCATACATATATAACATGTTTTTCATCAGATTTTACTTTTATTCCCCAATCAAAGCTTGTACGTGTAACACATAAATCTTCTAAACCTGGTTTTATAAAATTATTTATCATTTCTGTTTTTCTAAATTCTGGAGTAATAAAATCTGATTTTTCATATAAGTCTAATAATTTATTTGCATATTTTTTCATATTAAAGAAATATGCTTCTTCTTTCATAAGTTTAACTTCTCTTCCACAATCTGGACATTTTCCATCTACTAACTGTGTATTAGTAAAATATGTTTCGCAAGGAACACAATACATTCCCTCATATGTTCCTTTATAAATATCTCCTTGACTTAAGAATTTTTCAAATATTTCTTGTACAATTTTACAATGCTTTTCATCTGTTGTTCTTATAAAATAATCATAATCAATATCCATCTTTGACCATAATTCTTTTGCCATATCAGCCATTTCATTTACATACTCTTGTGGTTCCATTTTCTTATTCTCTGCAACAGTTTGTATTTTTTGTCCATGCTCATCTGTTCCTGTAAGAAGATATGTGTCATACCCCCTTAAAGTTTTATATCTTTTTATAGTATCTGCTACAACTGTTGTATATGCTGTTCCTATGTGGAATTTTCCACTTGGATAATATATTGGTGTTGTTATATAATATTTATTCATGTTATCAAACCTTTCTTATTGTATAATTTTTATTACTCCTAAAATAGTAGGCAGGCATATTGCCTACCCTAAATTAAACTAAACACTTTTCCATAGCCATTCTAAACTATTATCAACACTTTTCTTATTTTTGGCTTTTGCTTCTATATCATCAATCCACAAATATGCCATATATGTTAAAAATACCATAACAAAGTCTACTAATAAGCATCTTATAAGTGCTCGTGATAATTCTTCATGTTGTGCTGGTATTGTTAAGAATTGTACTCCATGCATTACTAATAAAATAAGAAATACTATTAGTGCAAGCATTGGTACATGTGCATTTTTTCCTTCTTTTCCTATATAAATAAAACATAATGTAAGGAATAAAGCAATTAATAATACCCAAGGGTTTGCAATATCAACGAAAAACATAAATTTTCCTCCTTTTACTTTAGTTTCTCTTCAATTAGCATAGCTAATTCTTTTGCTTTTGTTTTTATATATTCTTCATTTTCACCTTCAATCATTACCCTTACTAAAGGTTCTGTACCAGAAGGTCTTATAAGAATCCTACCACTTCCAGAAAATTCTTTTTCTAGCTCTTCTATCTTATTTTTTATTATATCATTTTTATCATAATCAAATTTTTTATTAGAAGATACTTTTGCATTTATTAATACTTGTGGATATATTTTTATTATACTACACATTTCACTCATTGAAACATTTTTTTCTAATAAAATTTTTATTATCATTAGTGAAGTTAAAATTCCATCTCCTGTTGGGTTGTAATCTAAAAATATAATATGTCCAGATTGTTCCCCTCCAAGATTATAATTATTTTTTAACATTTCTTCTAAAACATATCTATCTCCTACTTTTGTTTGTTTTAATTCTAAACTATTTTCATTACAATATTTCTTTAGCCCTAAATTACTCATTACAGTTGCTACTACAGTATCATTTTTTAATATATTCTTTTCTTTCATATATTTAGAAGCTATAGCAAGACATATATCTCCATCTATTGGGTTACCCAATTCATCTATAAGAAGACATCTATCTCCATCTCCATCGTATGCTATTCCTAAATCTAATTTATTTTTAACAACATATTCTTTTATTTGTTCTAAATGTGTTGAGCCACAATTTTCATTTATATTAATTCCATCTGGTGTATTATTTATAATACTATAATTAATACCTAACTTTTTAAATACTTCTTCTGCTATTTTATATGTTGCTCCATTTGCTGTATCAATTCCTACTTTAAAGTCTTTTTTTATGTATTTATCTATATCGGCTTTAAAAGTCTCTATAAAGAAATTTGTATATTCTTGTATTAAATCTTCCCTTACTTCTGAAACCCCAATTTTATTATTTGGAGCATTTAATTCTGAAATTTTGTCTGAATCCATAATTTCTTCTATTTGTTCTTCTAATGCATCATCTATTTTTGTTCCTTTATTACTAAAATATTTAATTCCATTAAATTCAAAAGTATTGTGTGAAGCTGAAATAACAACACTTGCATCCGCATTTAGTTTTCTTGTTAAATATGCTACTGCTGGCGTTGGAATTACTCCTAATAATTTTACATTTGCACCATAGCTTAAAAATCCTGCTGTCATTGCACTTTCTATTAATGTTCCAGAAATACGAGTATCTCTTCCAATTAATATTGTAGGTGTATGATCTATTTGTTTAGATAATATATATGCTCCTGCTTTTGCAACTCTATAAACAAGTTGTGGTGTAAGTTCTGTATTAGCTATTCTTCTAATTCCATCTGTTCCAAAATATTTTCTCATTTTAGTTTTCATTCCTTTCTTGCTTCACTAAAATTCATATATAATAATGAAAGCCTTTTAATTTCTTCAAACTAATTCCTCTACATATATAAGATTTTAGATATATTAGCTCTTTCTTTGTTTATCTAGTAATTAAATACATTATATCAAAACATTTTAAAAAAACTTTTCCTTATTTTAGTTGGTTCTATAATTTTTATTTCTTTATCATTTAAAATATTACCTGGATTTATTGTTGATAGTTCTTCTATCTTTTCTTTTCCTACTATATTTGATAACACTATAAGAATTTCTTTCATTTCATTATATATATCATTTTTTCTATGACAATCTGTCCCCAAAAAGTGTATCATGTCTGCTTTTAATAACTTTTTCATTGTTGTTTTTGCATAATTTCCATATTTTCCTATTATACTTGCATAATTTCCTTGAAACAATGTGCCTTGTTCTATTAGTGGTATTAAAATATTTGGATTTTCTTGAACATATGTATATCTTTCTGGATGTGCAATAACTGGTATCATATTATGTGATTTTATTTCAAATATTATGTTATTCAAATATTTTATATTACTATTCATTGGAAGTTCAAATAGTACATATCTGCTTTCTGCTAATGTATTAGCTTTCTTATTTTTTATTAAATCTACTAAATTTTGTGTTATATATATTTCATTACCACAATGTAAGGTTACATTAATTTTTTTTTCTTTAAGTGTATTATTGGTTAATTTAATCCATTCATCTATTTTTTCTTTATCTTCTTCATAATATCCTTCTATATAATGTGATGTAGAAATTATATTTGTAAATCCTGAATTTTCTGCTTCTTTAATCATTATATAACTTTCTTCAAGTTCTCTTGCTCCATCATCTATTTTAGGAATAATATGTGAGTGTACATCTATCATTTTTTCACCTTTATCTTATTTATTGTAAACTATATCTTTATAATTTTACTTCTATAGGTCAATATCTATAGCTCAATATCTTTTTCTTTTAATGTTTCTTTTACATAGTTAATTACATTTTTATTTTCATTATACTTTTTGAATTTAACAAAATCAAATTGTTCTTCTAATACATCATCTATTTTGTTCCTTTATTACTAAAACATTTAATTCCATTTTTATTTATTATGTGTTAACTACTTATTCTTGATATTTCTCTGATTTCGTGTTCTTCTACTATTAGACATTATTTTTCCATTTGTTCCTGTTTTCCCTTTTTTTATTCCTTTAACTTTACTTATACTTTGTCTTATTCTATTTTCTATTTTTGCTTCTTGCCTATTTTGTTTTATTTTATTTTCATTTTTTGTTTCTTGCCTATTCTGTTTTGTTAAACTTTCTTTTTGTTTTCTACTTCGCATATTTTCTTTTATATGTTCATATTCCTTATTTTCTACCTTTTTTAAATCTTCTTTTGTTTTATTTTTATGTCCATAATAGTATGAATTTTCATATTTCTTTGCTGAAATTTCTATTTTATTTATTACAATTCCTATAATATTTCCTCCAACATTTTCTATAGATTTTTTTATTTTTTCTATATCACCCATTTTAGTTGTTTTATAGGATGTTACTATTAAAGTTGCATCTACTTGTCTTGCTAAAATTAATGCATCTGTAACAATTAGTGCTGGTGTACCATCAAATATTACTATATCAAACATGTTTTTCAAACCATCTATCAATGTTTTTGTTTTCTCAGATACTAATAACTCTGATGGATTTGGAGGAATATCCCCTGATGGCATTACATACAAATTTGCTATCTTGGTTTGTCTTATGTAATTAAATATATTATCTTTATCTTTTGTTTCTACAATTCCTGATAAATAATTTGACAATCCAGGTTTCTTATCTACTTCAAATATTGAATGTAATCTTCCCTTTCTCATATCCGAATCAACAATTATTACCTTTTTTCCCTGTTGTGCAAAAGCTAAAATAAGATTTGAAGAAACCCAACTTTTTCCTTCTCCTGGGACACTACTTGTTATAAGTATTGTTTTCATTTTTTTGTTTGATGCCATAAATTGAATATTAGTTCTTAATGTCCTAAATATTTCAGATATTGGCGATTTTGGATCTTCATAAGTTATTAATTCTTCTTTCATTGTTTCTTACCTTTCTTTTTTCCATCGTAATCATAATTAGGAATTGAAGCAAGAACAATTACTCCCAAGCGATTTTCTACTTCTTCAGAGTTTTTAATTGTTGTATCTAACATACTTATAAAAATTATATATGCTCCTGCTATCATTATACCTATAAATGTAAATAGTATTATATTTTTTGTGTGATTTATATTATATGGAGTAGTAGGTGTTTTTGCAACATCTACTAGACTAATATTATCTATTACATATATTTCTTTTGCTTTTTCCATAAATACTTTTGTAATTTCATTTGCTATTTCTTTTGCCGTTTCTGGATTTTCATTTGTAACAGCTATTTCAATTAATAAAGTATTTGGTACTAAAGTTACAGAAACTTTATCTTTTAAATTATCTTCATTAATATCTAAATTTAAATTTGTAATAACTGGCCTTAGTACATCATTACTTTTTATTAACACTGTATATGTCGCAACTAATTTTTGATTAAGTGTAACTTCTGTTTGTGTTATCGTTTCACTACTATCTATTGCATTTTTAGTTAAAACAAGTTTTGATACAGCTTTATAATCTGGTTTTATCATAAATTTTGTATAAATCATCCCAATAATTATAAATACTATAACAATTGTACTAATTACTATCTTTTTGTTCCATAACATATTAAATACTTCTTTTAAATCTATTTCTTCCATAGTTTTCTCCATTTTTTTAATTGTTCTTATTATAACTTTAATACCTATTATTTGCAATATATTTTAAAAAAATACTACTAAAACTCTTTACTATTCAGGACTATATAATTTATTAATTTTCTCAATGTGTTGAAACTATAATTTTTTATTAAACTGTCTTAAACTTGATTTTCTGAGTGAAAATTTTTATAGTCTGAACAGTAACTAAAACTCTATTTTTTCTAAAATATATTTTTCAAGTTCTGAGATATTTATTCTTACCTGCTCCATTGTATCTCTATCTCTTACAGTTACTGTATTATCTTCTAATGTATCAAAATCTATTGTTACACAATATGGCGTTCCTATTTCATCTTCTCTTCTATATCTTTTTCCAATACTTCCTGCTTCATCATAGTCACACATAAATTTCTTTGAAAGCTTTTCATATACCTCTTCTGCTTTATCACTTAATTTCTTAGATAATGGTAATACTGCTACCTTGTATGGCGCAAGTGTAGGATGTATATGTAATACTGTTCTTGTATCATCATCTCCTACTTTTTCTTCTTCATAAGCATTGCACATTACCGCTAAAAATATCCTATCAACTCCTACTGCTGGTTCAATACAATATGGTACATATCTTTCATTTGTTTCTGGATCTAAATATGTTAAATCTTCTTTTGAAGCTTCCATATGCCTTTTTAAGTCGTAATCTGTTCTATCTGCTACTCCCCATAGTTCTCCCCATCCAAATGGAAATAGAAATTCTATGTCTGTAGTTGCTTTACTATAAAAGGATAATTCTTCTTTTGAATGGTCTCTTAATCTTAAATTTTCTTGTTTTATTCCTAAGTTTATTAACCAATTTTTACAAAAGTTTTTCCAATATTCATGCCATTCTAAATCTGTTCCTGGTTTGCAAAAAAATTCTAATTCCATTTGTTCAAATTCTCTTGTTCTAAATATAAAGTTACCTGGTGTAATTTCATTTCTAAAAGAACGTCCCATTTGCCCAATTCCCATTGGCATCTTTCTTCTTGTTGTTCTAAGTACATTTTTAAAGTCTACAAACATTCCTTGTGCTGTTTCTGGTCTTAAATATACTTCAGATTTTGCATCTTCCGTAACTCCCATATAACTTTTAAACATTAAGTTAAATTGTCTTATATCTGTATAGTCTATTTTTCCACAGTTTGGACAAATAATATTATTATCATTTATGTAGTTTATTAATTGTTCATTTGACCATCCATCTAGTCCAGACATTTCTTTTCCATTTTTAAATGCCCACTCTTCAATTAATTTATCTGCTCTATGTCTTGTTTTACAAGCTTTACAATCTATTAATGGGTCTGAAAATCCCCCTACATGACCTGTTGTTACCCATACTTGTGGATTCATAATAATTGATGCATCAATTCCTACATTATGCTTGTTTTCTCTTATAAATTTCTTCCACCAAGCATCTTTAATATTTTTTTTAAGTTCTGCTCCTAATGGACCATAATCCCAAGAATTTGCAAGTCCTCCATAAATTTCTGAACCTGGATATATATATCCTCTTGATTTACATAGGTTTACAATTTTCTCCATTGAATCTACCATAAATTTCCCTCTCTTTCATTAATTATTATAAAAACACTTCTTAGCTTTAAATTTTACATTTTTTTATTGCAAGGACAGACTTTTTTATGTCTGTCCTTATGCTATTTATCTTTACTACTAGCTATTTTTTCTGAAGCATTTTCATATTTTATTACTGTGCACATTACAACTGCTATATATAATAATATTGCAAATGGCATAGTGTATACTCCTATAGGAATTCTTGCAATTCCTATAATACTTAAAAGTAATGCTTCTGATATTATCATCCTTAATAAAAGAGTAAAAATAGTCTTAAATAAGCCTAAAGCTCTATATCTAATTCCTACATATATAAGAATTACTATAGTTGCAATTAACATTGGAATTATATATGGTTTTAGTATATCTCTTCCTCTTAGATGTGGTATATTACTTGTTTGTATTATTTGTGCTTCACTATCTATTTCATATTTTTCTTTTAATTTTGTTTCTAATGTTTTAATTTGTTCTTCACTTGCTTCTTTTAGTGAAATTGCAATTGCATCATGAAAACTCTCAATTTCTTGATATCTTATTTCTTGTTTCCCAAATACCTCTTGTGTAATTTTTTCTATATCTTCTAGTTCGTATCTTTTCCCAATATAAGCCTCTATTTGTGTATGTTCGCTATACATTAATGAAAAATTTAGTCTAAGTACAAATATTGATATAACTCCTATTAATATAATTGCTACCATAAAAATATACAATACCTTTTTGTTTTTCATTATTTCTTTCATATTAAATTTCATTCCTTTCTCACTTCTTGCTTTTACTGCCATGTACTAAAATAGTAATGAAGATTTTTGATTTCTTTCAAAATAATTGTTCCTTATCTATAATTTAGGCTTTTGAAGTTCTTTCTTATTTATTATTAATAAGTATAACTCTACTTTTGAAACCTTATAGTTATTCTTCTTTAAGTAATGCATTTATTACTATATAATTGTATATAAACATGATAACTAATCCCCAAAATAGTACCATTCCTATGCTTGCAACTGGTATCCAAGTCATAAATGAAAATGCAATTCCTACTAGTAATATTGGAATTAGAATAGATGTATACCTTATATATGCCTTATTTACTATTTCTTTTATGTTTAACTCTCTTTGTTTTACTTTACTTAATATATGTGTTATTAAAATATAGTTTACTACTAATAATACTATTATAGTTATTAAAGACTCTAATGTAATCATAACATTTGTAAATCTAAATGTTATAAATAGCATTGCTATATATCCTATATAAGAAATACTTAAAAATATTCCATTTAGTTTGTATCTTATACATAAATATATAAGCGAAATTGCAACCGCTATTATAACTACAAATATAGCTATTTTTAATACATTTATGTTTGTAGAAGTAGATAAATAAGTATTACTTCCTGAAACGTACTTTAATGGCATTTTCCCTGCATTTAGTAAGCTTGCAAGTCTTGATGTTTCTTCTATATAACTTGATATTGTTTCATTATCTACACTTGGCTCTCCTATTGATAGTTGTAATATTCCTGTTGTTATTTCTTCACCAAAATATGTAGATGTTAAGCTTTCATCATCTATTTTAAGAGTTACTGTTTTATTTGATGTTTTTCCTTCTTCATCTGTAGTTGAAATATAAGTTTTAGAGATTTCCTCTAATTTTTTCTTTCCTTCTTTATTAAATTCAATTTTCCAATATACAATTGTTCCATAGTCTGTTGTAGTATAAACTGCACTTGATGATTTTAAATCGCTATTATCTAATAATACTTCTTTGGTTTCACTATCTTCAATTGTAAATTTTCCAATATATGATAAATTAGATATTATTTTATCTGTATGTACATTTTCTGGTAGTTCTAATACTATTTCTCCATTTTCACTGTTTTGTCTTAATATATATTCTCCCACACCATACTCTTGCAAACGTTTTTCAATTATTTCTTTTACAGCCATATAATTTTCTTTAGTTAATGCTTCATCTTTGTTAATCTTTTCATCTTTTTTTGTATAACCTTCTTTTAGGTTCCCTTCTTCATCTACTCCATCTGTTGTAACATTACCTTCACTATCATATGTAATTTCTTCTGTTGATGTATCAACTGTTAATTTTACAGCTCTTCTTCCTTTTAAATTCATTGATAATAAATAATCTGGTATAATATTTTTCATTTGGTTTTTATCTTTTACAAATATTCCTACAAAAGATATTAAGCAAATTGCTATTATTATTAAAATAACTAATATTTTTAGACCTATGTTTTTCTTCATTTTTAACAACCTTCCTTATTAATTATATTTAGGTTTTTAAATTGGTTTTTACCTAATAAACCATTTTTTACAATAATTTTGTATTATTTATTATTAATTCAAACCATACATTTAGATATTTTGCTGCATATTTACTCATCATTGTTCTGTCCATAAATATTTCAAAATAATCTAATACTGGACAAATTTTTGTATCTATTGAGATACTTAATATTACTTTCCTATTTTCCTTATCTAGCTCTAATTTTGTATTTGTAACTGCATAATTTACTCTATCATGCTTTCCAAATGTAGCAATATTATTATTTACCACTCTATCTCTATGAACATCAGATTTGTCAGCTAAAATAAGAGCTGCTGATATATCGCTTACAGCGGTTCCTGTTTGTTCATCATGGTTACCAATAGCCATCATTATTTCTGTTCTATCTTTATGGTTCATACCCATATCTTTTAAAATATTGTAAGCAAGTAAGGCACCAGACTGTGCATGGTCTACCCTATTTACACAATTTCCAATATCATGCAAATATCCTGCAATACGAGCAAGTTCTATTCTATCATTTGTATAACCAAATGTCTCTAAAATATCAGCTGCTCTTTTTGATACAATACTAATATGTCTTACACCATGTTCAGTATACCCAAGTACGTTTAGTTGTTTTCCGTGTTCCTTCAATTAAAGCTTGAACCTCTTCATTTTTCTTAACATCCTCTAAAGTAATCATAAAACCTCCAATTTTAAGTTTTTATTATTAATATGTGTATTTTTGTTGATTTTATACGATAGTAGTATTTTATATCAAAAAAGAATACTTTTCAAGTATTCTTTTTTATTTTTTATAGTTTTATTTTATATTTCTTACATAACTCTTTATTCCTTATTTTCCAGTGCTTCTACTTCTTCTTTTGATAGCCCTGTAGTTTCCATAATTACATTTATATCTAATTTCATTTTTAACATTTGCTTTACAATTCTTTCTTTTTCTTCTTTTTTTCCTTTATCAAAACCAAATGCTTCTGTATCTGCATAATCCATTGCCCATTTTTCTCTTAATTCTGCTAATCTTCGTACTTCTTCTTTTCCTGTTAAATAGTTCATTTCAAATCTTGCTTTTTCTAATGTTTTATTTTTCTTTTCTGCCATTTTTATCGCCCCCTTATCATAATCGTCTATGAATGCTAGCCATTGATTTAACTTTTCGTTCATGTCTGGATGTGCTTTTCTGAATTTGGGTAATTCAATAAAATACCATTTTATTCCTTTTATTACTTCATATTCCCTATGTTTGTCTAACACTGTTGCTGTTTCTGATACATATTCATCAAACCCTAACATTTCATAATCTAATATGCTTATTATTATTACTTGTTTTATATTTTTATAATCTGCTCCTCTTTTGGTTTCTCTTGCTATTGTTTTTGCTCCATATAATAGTGTTCTATTTTCCATATTATTTCTATTTTCTATTTGTAATTCTATATTTATTATTATCCCATTATTTAGTTCTGCTTGTAAGTCTAATCTCCCTCCTTTTTCATCTTTTGCTAATCTTTCTAAATTTACTTCTTCTCTTATTTTTATTTTGTTTATTTCTATTTTTAGTAGTGCTTCTAAAAAGTCTATTAGAAATTCTTCATTTCCTTTTCTACTAAAAAATGTACTAAATATTATATCATTTTTTAAATTCATTTATTTCCTCCTTAATTTTATCATATTATGCTTTAAAAACGAACATAATTTAACAATATTTTTAAAATAATTTTCAAAAAGTAAGCAGTACTTTTCCTCCTCTCTTTTATCTTATTATCTTAAAAACTTAATTTGGAAATATAAGCAGATGCTAATTCTAACTTTAGATTATAACTTTTTTTGAATTAATCTTGTTTTACGATTTTTTAATTAAAATATTGCCTAAATTAAAATTGCTTTTTGATAATGTTCTTTTTATAAGACTTACTTTATGAAACTAATTTTAAATTGCTTTTATTATAATACGCAATTAATAGTTTGTAAATGCTTTTTCCAATATTGTCAATGTCATTTATAAAACTATTATATAGAACTATTATTTAATATTTACATATAAATGGAAAACTACATTTAGACATATTATTTCTTTTTTAGTTTTTTGCATAAAAAATTAGGGGCATCATGGTAATATACATTCCCAATAATGCCCCTAATTTTTTATTTTATATATTCATTAGGATCTAAATTCTGTCCATCTTTACTTATTTCAAAATGCAAATGTGGCTCATCTAATATTTCAAATGTTGCTGTATTTCCCACTGTTCCTATACTTGCACCTTGTTTTACTTCTTCTCCTACTTGAACAAATTCTGATGTTAATAAGTTTGCATATAGTGTTTCATATCCATCTTGATGTTCTATTATTATAGACAAACCATATCTTGGATCATTTTTTATAGATTTTATTTTTCCATCTGCTACTGCTTTTACTACTGTTGTTTTATCTGCTTTTATGTCTATTCCTAAATGTGTTGTCCACTCTTCTAATGTTTCTGAATATAGTAAATTTTCTTTTGCATATTGTTTAGAAACTTCTCCTTCTACTGGTTTTATAAATTTTGCTTCTTGTTTAACTGTCTTGTTTTCTGTCTTTTCATCACTTTTTTGTTCTTTTACTGTATTTTCTGTTTTTGTATTATTTGATGTTTTATTTTCTTTTGTAGTAGTATTTGTACTTTTTGTATTATTTTTTGTTGTGTTAGTTGTTGTTTTATTTGTTGCGTCTTGTATGTTTATAATTTCATTTTGTGATTCTTCTACAGTCTTCCCCATTTGTGTACTTGCAGATTGTGTTTGAGTTTGGCTTTCTTGCATTAATGTAGCTATTTTTTTACTACTTAAATCACTTTGTTCATCCATTTTATTTCCATATAAAACAAATGTAATTACAAATGCAATAATTCCCAACCCTAAAATGCTTCCTCCTATATATAAAACACTTTTACCATTTTCTGCATGTTCTTTTTTTCTTGAATCTCTTCTCATTTTAACTCCTCCTAAATTTTATATTTAGTAAGAGTATTTCCTTTTTTTACACATTTATACATTCAAATTTATAATTTTTCCACATTATATGTATTGTACATTTTTTGACTGTAGTGCTACATATCTATAATCTCAACCCCAACATAAAAATGTTTTACTATTTCTTCATAATTTTTTCCTTGTTTTGCAAGTGCATCTGCTCCTGTTTGACTCATACCAACTCCATGTCCATATCCTATAACAGTAAATGTTATATTATTTTCTGAAATTTTAAAATTAAAATTTGCAGAACGTAAACCTAGAAGTGTTCTTATTTCTACCCCTGCAAGTTCTAAATTTCCTACTTTTAAAGTTTTTATTCTTCCACTATCTGTTTTTTCTTTTATTTGCACAGCATCTTCTTTTCCAAAATCAATTTCTAGTAAAGAGTGCTTTTGTTTTATTTTTCCTATAAATTCATCAAAAGACATGCTTACTTCTGAGCTATATTGACTATATTCTTCTTCTCCGCGCTGTTTCTACTACTTGCAAATATGGATATCCACTTCCTCCCCATACATTTACAGGAACCTCTGTTGTTCCTCCACTATTAGAATGAAAAAATGCATTTATTGGTTTATTTTCATAAGTAATAATTTTTCCGCAAGTTGAATTCACTGAATTTACTATCTTATTCCAGTTACTTTCTCTTATATTCTCATCCCATCTTGCAAGCCTATCTTCTTTTGTTATCCAAGCTTGACAACAACTTGCACTATCGCATATATCTGCCCCCTCATGTTTTTTAGCATCAGATGTTATTTTATATATTGTATATGTTCTTGCAACAACTGCTTGTGCTTTTAAGGCTTCTGTCTCAAAATCTGCTGGCATTTCTGCTGATACAACATGATATAGATACTCGTCTAAATTTACTTCTTCAACTTCATTTGTAGAAGCATGTAGCAATTTTATTTTATTATAATTTTTATAGTCATAATTATTTTCTACTATCTGTTCAGCTCTATCATTTTTTACTTCTGTGATTGTTTCTTTAGTTTCAAATTTTTTAGTAAATAAGATTGGTATTAAAAATACTATTTGTATGAAAATTATTAAATATAAAAATATTTTTCTCAATTTTTTATCCCTTTCTATTTGTTATAATTAAACCTTCAATTTTTCAATTAACTTATGACGTTAATTTCAACCTCATAGAACTGAGCACTTTTTTTTCAATTCTTGAAACTTGTACTTGTGTAATACCAAGTACTTTTGCAACTTCACTTTGTGTTTTTTCTTTATAAAACCTAAGCAAAATCACTTCTTTTTCTCTTTTTTCTAAGTTATCTATTAATTGCTTTAATGCAAGTCTATTTACTATACTTGTTTGTTCATCTTTGCCTGTCCCAATTTTTTCTATAATTGTTCTTGCATCATCTCCATTTCCACTTGTTTCTTCATAAATAGATGATACTGGTCTTAAACAATCAAGTGCATATGTAATTTCTTCTTTAGATATTTTTAATTTTTCTGATAACTGCATTATGGTAATTTCTTCACCTGTTTTATTTAAATGTTCTTTTTGAAGTTCTAATATTTTTATTGCTAATTCTTTTGTACTTCTACTTACTTTTACTATTCCATCATCACGGATAAAACGTTTTATTTCTCCTAATATATATGGTACTGCATAGGTTGAAACTTGTACTTCAAAACTTGTATCAAATCTTTTTATTGCTTTTATAAAGCCCATACACCCAATTTGGTAGATATCTTCTGTTTCATATCCACGCCCTGTAAACCTTTTAACAATGTTCCAAATTAGTCCTTTGTTGTTTTCTATTAAAATGGTCATTGCCTCTTTGTCTCCAGCTTGGGCTTTAGCTATTAGCTCTAATTTTTCTTTGTACATAGCTTACTCCCTTTTTTATTTAATTATGCTTTTAAATTATTATTTAAACTATATAGTTTGTAGTATGTTTCTATAAAGATATATAATTTTATATTTTCTTCACTCATACTAAACATTTTTATAGTCTAAACAATTTCAAACTACATCCTAAATGTTGTAAATATTTTTCCTTGTAAGTCTTCACTTTTATTTTCTTCTTTTTTTATAACTTTTTTCATTGTTATTTTTGTTCCTAAGCCTAATATAGATTCAACTTCTAAGTCATCCATAAAACTGTCCATAATAGTAAATCCCATTCCGTGATCTTTCTAAATCTGGTTTAGAAGTATATAATGGTTCTTTTGCTGTATTTACATCTTCAATACCTTTTCCTGAATCTGATATTTCTATTAAAATAGTATTTGCAAATATTTTGCAGTTTATAGTAATCAATCCTTCAGTATCTTCATATCCATGTATAATACAATTTGTTACTGCTTCGGATACAGCTGTTTTAATATCTGCTAACTCTTCAATAGTAGGATCAAGTTGTGATGCAAATGCTGCAACACTAATACGAGCAAATGCTTCATTATTTGATTTACTAAGAAACTCTAATTTCATTTCATTTTCATATAAACTTTTCACTTTTCTTCATCTTTCCTTGTATAGTATATTTAGGTTTTTGTTAGGCTTTACCTATAAACCTTGTAAATTTTATGATATTTTAATTTTATTAGTATTACAATTTCAACATAATATAAATAGATTATAACTTACAACTTTTAGCTTATTAATTGTACCAATTTTAAGCACACTTATTATTAATTGGAATAATTTTTAGTAATCCACACATTTCAAATATTTTTTCTATACTTGGTTTTACATTTATAAGCTCTGCTATTCCACCAATTCTTCTAACAGATTTATATCTTCCAATTAGCATTCCTATTCCTGCGCTGTCCATAAAAGTAACTTGATTAAAGTCAAATACAATTTTTTTAGGCATATATCTTTCAATTTCATTATCCATTTTCCTCCTTATTTTTTCTGCTTCATGATGATCAATTTCCTCTGTAATTTCAAAAACCAACAGCTTGTCCTCATTTTCATATTTAGTATTCAAATTTATTCCTCCTAACTTTTTTATAATTATACATTATATGGTATTTTTTTCCAAGAGCGAAACATAGGAAGTTTTAGCGATTTATGAGAACTTTTCGACATTTTATTGCACAAAAAAAAATCTGCATAAATAACAAAATTGATTTTGTTATTTATGCAGTCGCACCACACCATATTATACAATCTCCTTTTAGTTCATTTAAATTGAAAATCCTGGACATAAACCGTATTGCCCATGGTGTAACGCATGAAGTATCTGCAGTAGTCCCCCAATTATCAACTATACATGGGCGAATCCAATCATAATTTCCTTTTATCGACCTTTGCCACCAATAAAGACTTGTATCATTAGCTTTTGGAACTCCTGTTGGTTTCACAAGTTCATTAACAGGTGTAGTATAACTATTATTTCCTATAATAGTTTTATAATATTTATATTGTTTTCCTTCTGTTGCTATTGCAAGTCCTCTTGTTTCTCCACCATTATATCCATTATTCCATATTTCACCACTCGATAATAACCATAGTTTATCATTTGAATAATCAATATTAGTGGAATTATGATTTGGACAATATGCTTTTTTTACCTCTTTTATGTTTATGGTTTCTTTAACTTCATTGTATAAGCTTCCATTTAGTTGTTCTCGCACAGCAGAGTTTTTCCAACCTCCTGTTAGATTATTATTGGTATGAAATTGAGATGTTGATAAAAAACTAACATATTCAAATGATATTCCTGCATATGTTCTTCCTCCTCCATATGCTATTTCTTTTTCTCCATCTGATAATTCATCATGGTTGAATCCTAATATTCTTACTACTTTTCCGTCTACTTTAGTTGTATCTCCTACTCTTAATGTATCACTTATTCCATTTATGCTTACAGCTACTTCTTCTGTGTCATCTGTTATTTCATCTGCTTTTGATGATATTAAATCCGCTAGTTCTTCTATTTCATCCCAATTATATGGTATTTCTTTTGCTGTATCTCTTGGTT
>CATKFT010000177.1 GCA_949747745.1 uncultured Clostridia bacterium | reverse complement strand
TAATTATTTATATAAAATTTATTACAATTCCAAAGATTGCAGTAATTGCAAAAAATATTGTTAATTTTTTTAAATTTTCATACTTTTTTTTCATTTTATTTTTTTGTATTTCAAATTGTTTTGGTTTTTCTATACTTGAAATATAATTTGCAATAACAGATTTTGCTTCTTTTACAATATAGTCTTTCTCATTTATTTTTCCTCCTATTGTTACTTTTACAGTTTCTTTCTTCTTTTCTATGTTTTTTATTTTTGTATTTTCTTTTAATATTACTATAGCTTCTTGAACAATATTTGATGGCAAATCTTTCAATATTACTATATTTTTCATTTCACTTTCGTTCATATGTACCTCCTAAAAAATATGGTTATTATAATTTTTTCCATTTTTCTTAGGATTATACATATTTTTATATTATGAAACTATTTAGATACTATAATGTTTTTATATTGTAATTTGTAAAATATGACTAAATATTAAGATGAGTTTGGCATAATTTAGACAAGCAGTCTTCTTTTTGTTTTATAGTGTAATGAATTACATTATTTCTTTTAATCAATTATATTAAAACGTTTTGGAGAACAGATTTTAAAATAATTAATTTTTGTTCTTTACTTATATTTAATAACATCATATATTCCGTCTAGCTGTTATGTCCGCTAATTTCATTACTATATTTAATGATGTAGTTTGTAATTCATTAAAATTATATTTTGGCATTTTATAATCTTTTGCAACAATTCCTTTTATGCTTATTTCTCCAGTTTCTATTGCCTTGTTATTTGTTCCTTTACCAAATTGCATTTTTTTGTTTGTTACTATTATTTTTCCAATATCTTCTTTTATGGATAATGCTGCATCTATTGCTATTATGCATGGATTTTCATATGTACTATATATGTTTTTTATTTCTTTTTCTAAATTTATTCCTGATACTGGCTTTTCTAAAGTTCCAACTATTTTTATGTTGTTGTAAAAATTTTTAAAAGACTTTTCTAATTTTTCTCCTACTATTGGTCCGTATGCATCTCCCGTTATCTTATCTGAACCTACGCATAAAAATATATAATCTGTATATGGTGTTTCACTTTTTAGATTATACATTTTACTACTAAAATCATTTATAAAATTATTATATATAATATCATTTGCAAGCATTTTGTTGTACTTAATCCACTTTTTTTTGGATTACTTCTCCTTATTATATTTAGGTTTTTTGGTTTCCTATAAACCCTATATTACACTATTTTATTTTTTCTTTTTTAATGTATATTCATAAATTTTACTAATATACATTTTTGATACTACTTTTTATTATAAGATGATTAAACATAACTATTGCTTATTTTTTGCAATAACTATGTTTATCTCATCACTTTTTGCATATTTTTTTATAATGTCTGTGGAAAAGCTTGCAAGTTCATTTGATATTACTATTGTATTGTAATTTTTTGTTAATTCGTTTATTTTATAATCCGTTTGTTCTAAATCTTCTATTTCATATACATCTAGTCCTATATTTTTTTGAAACTTAAAACTTCTATTATCATTTTTTGATTTTAACCAAGATATTTTCACTTTTTATCACCATTATTATGTTTGCTTTTATTTATATTTTTATACTGTTTTTTTTAATTTTTTTATACTCTTATTATTCAATAGAAATAGTTTTCTTATCTTTATTGTATTTTTTAATCTTCTTATCTTCTAGTTAATCTTTAGCGCCTAATTCTCTAGAAAATGCATTTATTAAAGTTATTATCATTTAACAATTAATCTTTGCCTCAAATATTTTTTAAATATAAAAGACACTCGTCATATCTCGTCTTCAATTAGAACTTCCTTTAACTTAATATAACATGCACTTCCTATAATAAAATAGAACTTTCCTATAATATAATAAAAAGAGTATTATTTAGTATTTTATACCAAATAATACTCCTGTATCTTTATTGTGCTATTTCTTGTTCATACACACTTACTTTCTTTTTATCTTTACCTAGTCTTTCAAATTTAACTGTTCCATCTACTAATGCATATAGTGTATCATCACTACCAATTCCTACATTAGTTCCTGGATGTACGTGTGTTCCTCTTTGTCTTATTAATATGTTTCCTGCAAGAACATATTGTCCATCAGCACGTTTTACTCCAAGACGTTTAGACTCACTGTCTCTTCCGTTTTTTACACTACCTTGACCTTTTTTATGAGCCATTTTTCTCACTCCTTCCTACAGTAATTTATCTCTTTATTATTAAAATCTAATTATGCTTCTACTTTTTCTTTTACTTCTTCTGCTTTTTTAGTTGTTTCTTTTGAAGCTTGTTTTTTTATAGAAGTTATTTCTACTTTTGTATATGGTTGTCTATGTCCTTGTGTTCTTCTATAATTCTTTTTAGCTTTGTATTTGTAAACAATTATTTTCTTTCCTTTTCCATGGGCTACTACTTTTCCCTCAACTTTAATTCCTTTTACATAAGGGTTTCCTACTTCTATTTTTTCTCCATCAGATACTAATATAACTTTTTCAAATGTTACTTTTTTTTCAACTTCTGTATCTAATTTTTCAAAAAATACTACCTCTCCCTCTGAAACTTTGTATTGTTTTCCACAGCTTTCGATTATTGCGTACATATATGTACACCTCCCTTTTTTGTATACTCGCTAATCCTAAATTTTAGGTAGTTAAACTTAATTAACTTTTATGAACCTTAATTAAGCGGATTACAAGTAAGTATTTTATCATAGTTTTTAGGCTTTGTCAATTTTTAACGGACAATTATTTGAATTTTTTGTTACTGTTTAGACTATATCGTTTGCAATCCGCTCCCACGAAAGTAATATATTTATTTTGAAAAGTTTCGACATTAGCCAACGTTTCTTTAGACTCCGCGTACTACACTTGGCAAAATAAATATATTACTACACTCACGCTGATTTTTGCTATAATTTATCTCTTGCCAAAGGTAAGCATTCTATTCTTCTACTTTTGTTTCTTCTGTTCCT
>CATKFT010000176.1 GCA_949747745.1 uncultured Clostridia bacterium | reverse complement strand
TATAAAAGCTATACAACCTAAAAAAGTTATATTAACTCATTTTGGCTCTAACATATTAAATAGCAATCCGAAATTACTTGCTGAAGAATTAAGTAAAAAATATGGTATTGATGTAATTGCAGCAGAAGATAATATGATTTTAGAGTTATAGGAGATAATAAAAAATGGATTAAAAGTTAGAGTTAACCTTTGATACATTAAAAGAGGAAGAATTAGAAGAAGTAGCAAAATTATATGATGCTGAAAGACCAATTACTACAAATCGTATTAAGATGAAGTAAACATTTGCAAAAATTAAGGATAATCCAGACTATCAGATGATTACAGTAAAAAATAATGGTAGTATTGTTGGATTTGCAAAAGTAACTATTCATCATGACATTTTTGAAGAAAACAACCCTTTTCTAACAATTTGGAGTGTTAGAGTAAGAAAAGAATACAGAAGACAAAAGGTAGAAACTAGATTGTTTGAATATATTGAAAAGATGGCTAAAGATATGAATTGTGAACTTATATGTTTAATTGCAAATAAAGATAATAGTGGAGCAAATCAATTTTACAAAAGATTATATTATGAGTGTGAAAATGGCTATGTAAAATTTTTAAAAGCATAAAAAATAGTTAAATTGCCTTAAGTATGGTACTAACACATAGTACTTACCGAGATTATGGCATACAAAAAAGGACTTACTGTTTAACTATATTAAGTTTAATATTATATAACCTCAAAGTCAATAAAATTTACAATTTTTTGCATTAAGTATTGACAAAAATAAACATTTGTTTTACAATAAACCAAAATAATGAAAGGTTTGATACAAATGCAAATTGAATTAAACAAAATCCAAGAATTATTAGAATGGATAAAAACAAAAATATATTTAAATACTATAGTAGAACAAGCAAATAAAAGATATGTTAAACGTGGACAAATATATGATTGCTACTTTGGAATAGGTGTTGGTAATGAAATTCAAAAATTAAGACCTTGTGTCATATTGCAAAATAATATTGGAAATTCTAAATCAGGTAATATATTGGTTGCACCTATTACTCATACTTTTAAGAATATTCCTAGTATAATACAAATTAGTACAAGATATAATATAGATGGAAGTGTTTTACTAGATGGATATGTAAATGTATCTAATATGACGTGTGTTAGTAAAGCAAGATTGAAAGATCATATAACTACATTATCAACAGCAGAAATAAAATGTATTGATAAAGCTATTGCAATTTCACTTGATTTAATGCACTATTATGCAAAGTCAGAAAGCAATTTAAATGATAAAATGGGTTATATACAAAAAATAAAGAATGAAAGAAATATTGTGCAAAATCAAATGAAAGAATTACTAAAAATATCTAATAGTGCTAATTTTGATGATTTGAAAAATTTATTAAAAAAGTATAGACATTTGTTTTAGCAAATGGTATAATTAAATTACAAATAGGTTACTAATTGATATTAGTAATAGTAATAAATTTTAAAAGTGGGGAAACTTAGGACAAGTTTCCTTTTATCATTATAGAATATATTTTTTTGAAATACATATAATAAAAATACAAAGTGGTCGCAAATAGGATATTTGTGATTATGCTACAGCTAAAATGAGATGTAAAATCTTGTTTTAGCTTTTTATGTTACAGTAGACAAAAATATGCCATTTTTTTGTTTTCAAAAAAAGAAAAAATGGCATATTTTTATAAAACAAAACTTCATATATACCAATGGCTTGAAGACACAAGTGGTCGATTTTGATGAGTGGAGGTAAAGGATACGGTGCCGAAAGGTAGCGTATTTTTTACTTTTTAAAAATTTTAAAAAATTTTTAAAATTAGGGAAGAATTTTGACGAGAAAACGGATGTATATATAATAGAGGGATTATTGTAATAGTACAAGGTCTTTCTTAATAAATATATAGAGGTGATACTTAGTGGAAGATAGATATATGAAGCTTAAGTTTGAAAGAGTTATTAATAGAATACTATATGTAGAAGGTGTAATTAGTGAAAAAAAGTATAAACGAGTATCAAAAAAGCTTGATAAATTGCTATTTGAATTTGATAATAAAAAAATCTGTTGAACATTGACTTTTTTAATTATATTCTTATACAATATGTATGTATTAATTGTATAAGAGAAGGGAGGTATATTTGACTGTATACGAAATGAAACAAGCATTTTTGCTTGGTAAGACAATATTTGATTTACCTTTAAAAGTAAGTTATTATGCTAGAGTTTCTACAGATAAGGAAGAACAGATAAATTCTTTGGAGAATCAAGTTAGTTTTTTTGAAGATTACATTAAGAAAAACAGTAACTGGACTTTTATTCGGTGGCTATGTAGATGAGGGAATTAGCGGGACTACTTCTAGGAAACGTGAGAACTTTATAAGAATGATTGAAGATGGAGCTAGTAAGAAATTTGATTTGCTTATTACAAAGGAGGTTTCAAGGTTTTCTCGTGATACAATTGATAGTTTGCTCTATACTAGAAAGCTACTAGAATATGATGTTTGTGTATATTTTCTTTCAGATAACATTATAACGGCATCTTCTGATGGAGAATTAAGACTTACTATCATGTCTAGTATGGCACAAGACGAAGTTCGTAAAATTTCGGAAAGAACAAAGTTTGGTTTTAAAAGAGCATTAGAAAGAGGGACTGTTCTTGGTACAGATAATATTTGGGGTTATAAAAAGAATAAGGGCAAGCTTATGATAGATGAAGAAGAGGCACTGTTAATTAGAGATACTTTTGATGTTTATGCAAATGATAGTAAGATTGGACTAAAGAAATTGTCTACTATCTTAAAAGCTAAAGGTTATTGTAATCACAATGGAAATCCAATTCATCCAAATACCTTAAAACGAATCATACAGAATCCAAAGTACAAAGGCTATTATACAGGTGGGTTATCAACAGTTGTGGATTATAGAAGTAAAAAGAGGAACTTTAATGACCAAACAGAGTGGAAAGTGTATAAGGATTATGAAAAAGTTCCTCCTATCGTATCAGAAGAATTGTGGGAAAAGGCGAATCAAAAGCTATTAGCTAGAAGTAAGAATGCAGCAATGTATCAGAAACATCAAACTTTGTATGCTTTATCTGGAAAGTTATATTGTGATAAACACAAATGTGGATTTGTTCGAAAAATTAGACACTATAAAAATAAAGATAATGTGATTTATTGGTATTGTGCTGATTTTCATAAGAGTGGAAAAAAGAATTGTATTCCTGCTTGTTTTA
>CATKFT010000175.1 GCA_949747745.1 uncultured Clostridia bacterium | reverse complement strand
TTTAATAAAAATTATAGAGGAGGAGTTTAGTTTGAAAGAAATTAAAAATCTTTCATTACTATGTGTACCTTTAGAGTGAAATGAGAAAGGGATGAAATTTTTTATGAACAAAAGCCAAAAAGGAATTACGATTGTTTCTTTAGTGATTACAATAGTTGTATTAATTATTATAGCAGGTATTACAGTATATACAGGAACAGGGATTATAAAACAAGCTACTCTTCAAACTATACACACAAATATGATGTTAATTCAAGCAAAAACTAAAACAATAGCGGAACAGGCTAAGTTTAACAATGATACATCAGGCTATAAAGGCATTATGGTAAATGACATTTCTGGTGATGAAAATATAGATAAATTAAAAAATGATGGAATTATAGAAGATGGTAGTAAATATTATATGCTTACAGAAGCGGATTTAAAAGACATGGGGTTAGATAAAATAAATATAGATGAAGGTTATATTGTAAATTATGATACAGAAGAGATAATTTATGTAAAAGGTGTTAAAAAAGATGGAAATACATACTATAAATTATCACAATTGAAAGAATTACATATAAGTGAAGAATAAGATGTATTATTTTATATAGAAGTAGATTAAAAAGATATAGTTTAAACATTAAGTTTAAGAGTATAATTAACTAAAAAGTAAGGATGGCTAAAAAGTAAGTCTGGTTTAAATATACAGTTTAAAAAAAGAAATATATAAAGGAATAAAAAATAGAGAAATAGAGAAAGAAATAAAGGATATGAAAGAAAAAGAATTATTAAGATTACAAAAATTAAAAGAAATAGAAGAACAAATATATATAAAAAATACTAATATAAAATATATATGTGGAATAGATGAAGCAGGAAGAGGACCACTTGCAGGTCCTGTTGTTGTTGCAAGTGTTATAATGCCAAAGGATTCTATGATAGAGGGTATAAATGATTCTAAAAAAGTTTCTGAAAAGAAAAGAGAACTTCTATATGATAGAATTTTAGAAGAGGCAGTAAGCTATGGAGTAGGAATTATAGATAATAATAAAATTGATGAGATTAATATTTTAAATGCGACAAAACTAGGATTAACTACATCATTAAAAGAAATGGAAATAAAGCCAGAGGTTATTTTAGTAGATGCCTTAGAAAGAATAGATACATTAGGAATTCCATATAAAGCTATTATAAAAGGAGATGCACTTTGTTATTCTATATCATGTGCATCAATAATTGCAAAAGTAACAAGGGATAGAATTATGAGAGAGTGGGATGAGGTATATGGAGTATATGGATTTTTACAACATAAAGGATATGGAACAAAGGCACATATAGAAGCAATAAAAGAATATGGACTATGTCCAATTCACAGAAGAAGTTTTACAAAAAATTTTATTTAAAATGTAGGGGGTAATCTGTTAGGAATACCTAAAAAGATTTTTAATAAAAATGTAGGGGCTTCATCGGTTAGGAATATCCATAAGGAATAACAAATAATGCTCATATTATAATTTAATGAAAGGAAAAAAGGTTAAAATTATATTATTAATTAAATTTTGCCTTTAAAGAAAGGAATATTAGAAAGCATGAACATTTTAGATATCATTGCAAAAAAAAGAGATAATAAAGAATTATCAAAAAAAGAAATAGAATATTTTGTTAATGGATATACAAATGGCGAAATAACAGATTATCAAGCATCAGCCCTTGTTATGGCAATATATATAAATGGGATGAGTAATGAAGAAACAACAAATCTTACACTGAGTATGGCAAATTCAGGAGAAAAGCTTGACTTATCAATGCTTGGTGATGTAGTGGATAAACACTCAACAGGAGGAGTTGGGGATAAAGTTAGTTTGATTTTATTACCAATAATTGCATCATTTGGTATACCTGTTGCAAAAATGTCTGGAAGAGGACTGGGGTTTACAGGAGGAACAATAGACAAGCTAGAATCTATTCCAGGTTATAATACATGCTTAGAAGTAAATGAATTTATAGAAAATGTGAAAGATATTGGAATTAGCTTAATTGGACAAACAATGAATTTGGCTCCAGCAGATAAACTTTTATATGCATTACGAGATACAATTTCATGCACAGATAGCATACCACTTATTTCATCTAGTATAATGAGTAAAAAAATAGCAGCAGGGGCTAATAAAATAGTGCTAGATGTTACATGTGGAAGTGGAGCATTTATGCGGTAATAAGGTAGAAGCTATAGAATTATCTAAAACAATGAATCAAATAGGGAAGCTTGCAAATAAAGAAACTGTTTGTATTATAACAAACATGGATGAACCACTAGGTATGAGTGTTGGAAATAACATAGAAGTAATTGAAGCAATAAATGCCTTAAAAGGTGATATGGCAGATGATGTAAAAGAGGTAGTTCTAGAATTAGGTGCATATATGATGAAACTTGCAGACATGGGAGAAAATATAGAAGAAAATAAAAAAAGAATATTAGAAAATATAAAAAATAGAAAAGCATATAATAAGTTTTTAGAACTTGTAAAAAAACAAGGTGGGGATATTTCATATATAGAAGATACAAATAAATTTGAAAAGGCTAAATTTAAGCTAGAAGTAAAATGTGGTAGTGATGGATATATAGAAAAAATTAATGCAAAAAGTGTAGGAGAAATTTCAAGATTTATTGGAGCAGGAAGAATAAAAAAAGAAGACAATATAGACCAAAGTGTAGGAATTGTACTTCGTAAAAAAGTATCAAATGAAGTAAAAAAAGGAGATATTCTTTGTTATGTATATGCAAATAATGAAGAGCTAGGAAATAAGGCTGTGTTAGATTTAAAAAATATCTATAAAATATCAGATAAAAAAGTAGATGAGCCACAAATAATATTAGGTATAATAGAATAAACGCCTCTATAATAAATATTAAGATAGGTATAGGGATGTAAAAAATTGATCCTATTAAAAGTTGTGTAAATTGAAAGTTCGAGTATACACGAATAATTTATACAACTTTTACGATAGGCTCACGATAGGCTCAATTTATTCAATTCGCCTTTCTTTTTCTTTACCACAAAGCTTATCATATTCCTTACATTTTATTTTATATTCCATTTGCTGAGACATATATCTATAGTACATATAAGCCTGTTCATACTGTAACATAGGGTTAAACATTGGGTCACGGTAAATATTATCATTTACCATATTGGGGTCAAAATTCATATTATCAAATCCACCAAAATCCATAGTTCTTTCCATTTTAAACCTCCTAATTTTCATATAAATTTATATATCAATAAAATTTTATAATGTTAAATATTTTATTCATCTTTATAGTTATATTCAAAATATAATTTTGTTATGATACTTTTTTTAAGTATTTTTTTTTATTAAGAAAAAGCGATAAAAATATAACTATAATTGTAATTAAAATTATCATATTGTATGGAGTAATTAATGTAAAACTAGACATACTATTCACATTTTCTGAAAAAATTGGTAATATATCTAGATTAAAAATTGGAAAAATGTGAATAATTGCATAGGTTAAAATTGCTGAAATTATACCTTGAAGTAGTTTTCCTATAATGTAAGGTTTTATAGAAATGTCAGATTTTGATGTAATACTTAATACTTGTAAACATACACTTATACCGCCAAAACCTAAAATAAAGCTTGCAAAGGTAATTAAAGTAGAAAATGATTTTGTATTAATATTAGTAAGTATGCTTAAGCCATTTGTAAGTTCTATCAACCCAGAGATAATAGGTTTTATAAAATTTATATCAATTTTTAACATATTAAAAATTGGATAAAATATATGTGATATTAAGTTTAACATTCCAGATTTATTTAGAATTGATATAATTACAGAAAATAGTATAACAAATCCACCAATCATAATAACTGTATTAATAGCATTCATAATACTAGTTGATAATACTTCACCTAAAGTAGAAAAACTTACTATTGTTTTTGTTGAATTTGTAAGTTTTTTATAAGATACTGTTTCATTATCATTATATTTCCAAAATCTAAATAAAAAGCCAACAATTATGCATGATATTAAATGGGTTATAAAAAGAAGGATACCGTATTAAAGTATTACCAAACATAGTTATTCCGAACAGTACCAATAATAAAAAGTGGACCAGAGTTATTAGAAAAACTAAGAAGCCTTTCAGCCTCTACTTTAGAGCATTCACCATTTTTTCTAAATTCTGTAACAATTTTTGCACCAACTGGGTATCCACTTATAATTCCCATAATAAAGGCATAAGCACCAATTCCAGGAACGTTGAAAATAGGTTTCATATATTTATTTAGTAAATTTCCGAATAGATGATACAATAGTTGTATGGCTTAATAATTCAGTTGCTATAAAAAAAGGAAGTAATGCAGGAACAACAGAATTTGCCCATAAAAGCAAACCGTTTTTAGTAGCAGATATATTTTCTTTAGAAAATACTATAAGACTTATAGTAAAAAGTATAAATAATAAAGACAAAATATTTTTTTTAAAATATAAGAAAAATCTATTCACGAATACCTCCTATGTTATAATTAATTTTGAAATATAAACAAAAGCTTCGAAGAAATAACTATTATAAAGGCCCCTTTACCTAAGGGGGCTGTCAGCGTAGCTGACTGGGGGTTCTTATATTTCTTAATTTATATCAAGAACCATTAACCTGTAACCTTTATTTACATATATATTAAAAAAATATTGTAATATACATGCTATTATGATATTATTTATATGATTAATGAATAAAAGGAGGTCTACTTATGTGGGGGGACATCGCAATTGCGTTTTTACTGGCCTTTATTACAGCATTTGTTATTACACCATATACAATTAAAATAGCTAAAAAAGTTGGAGCAGTTGATTCGCCAAAAGATGAAAGAAGAATAAATAAAAAAGTTATGCCACGTTTAGGTGGACTAGCTGTTATAGCAGGATTTTTAGTTTCTATTGTATATTTAATTACTATTATGGGAATAGAGAAGTCAATTGATTTAAATGAAGAGCAATATTATATAAAATTAGTTGGTTTTTTTATAGGAGCATTGGTTATAATAATAACATGTTTTGTAGATGATGTAAAAGGAATTCCACCAATAGTAAAACTTGTTGCACAAATAATTGCAGCAATGATTGTAATACAATGTGGGCTTAAAATTGAACATATCAGTATACCTTTTTTTAATACAGAAGAATTAATGCAATTAAATAATATATTTTCTACTATTCTAACATTGGGATGGATTGTAGGAATTACAAATGCTATTAATTTAATAGATGGATTAGATGGATTATCTTCTGGAATATCATTAATATCATGTTTATCATTAATAATAATATTTTCGTTAAATGGCTCACCACTTATAGCAATTATAATGATAACAGCACTTGCAGGAGCTCTAACAGGATTTTTGCCATTTAATTTTAATCCTGCAAAAACATTTATAGGAGATACAGGTTCAAATTTTTTAGGATATTCACTTGCTGTAATATCAATACTTGGTGTAGCTAAAACATATACATTAATAGTGATAGTTGCTCCATTAATAGTACTTGCGTTACCTGTATTTGATACATTGTTTGCAATTGTTAGAAGACTTGTAAAGGGAAAATCGTTAAAAGCAGTAGTAATGCCAGATAAAGGACATTTACATCATAAAATGTTAAAAAAAGGATTTACACAAAAAGAAGCGGTTTTAACATTATATGGAATAAGTGCTACATTTGGTATGTTTGCAATTGTACTTTTAGAAAGTGGAATATGGAAAGCATTATCGTTTGCATTAATCGTAGTTGCAGTAATTGCTACTCGGTTATAAAAATATATTTAAATTGAGAGGAGGAACAGAAATGTATAAATGTCTAGCATGTGGATAAGAATATAATCCTGAAATAGGAGACCCAGATAACGGAATAGCACCAGGAACACCATTTGAAGATTTACCAGATACATGGGTATGCCCACTTTGTGGAGTAGGAAAAGATATGTTTGAAGAAGAATAATTAAAAAAGTGCCAAAGTTGAAGATATGTTTAACTTTGGTATTTTTTTACAAAACTATTTTTTAGTAACATTAACATGTAAGAATAATTCAGGGTAATTTCATCGATTATTACAAATTGTAATATTTGATGAAATTACCCTGAGAATAATTCCTATAGTATTGACATAAATTTGATAAAAGATGTAAAATGTAAATACAAAAAGATATTAAATATTAATATGAAAATAGAATATAGAAAGGGGTAGATGATATATTTAAATAATTAAATATATCATAAAATATAAAATGTACGAAAATTGGGAAGAGCTAGAAAAATCAATAGTTGGATGTAAAAAATGTAAGTTATGTAGTAATAGAAGTAATATTGTTTTTGGAATAGGTAATAAAGAAGCAGATTTAATGTTTATTGGTGAAGGGCCAGGAGCAGATGAAGATAGAAGTGGAATTCCATTTGTAGGAAAAGCACGGTAAATTAATGAATATGGCATTTGATGGAATTGAAATTAGTAGAGATGAAGTATATATTGCCAATGTTGTAAAATGTAGACCTCCTAGTAATAGAAATCCAGAAGATGATGAGGCTGTAGCTTGCCTAGATTATCTAAGAAATCAAGTAATGCTTGTAAAACCTAAAATAATAGTACTATTAGGAAGTGTTGCACTTAAAAATATCTTAGGAAAAGAATATGGTATAACAGCATCTAGAGGAAAATGGATAGAAAGAAAAGATATACTATATATGCCAACATGGCATCCAGCAGCATTACTTCGAGATGATAACAAAAAAATAGAATTTTGGCAAGATTTAAAAGAAGTGAAAGCAAGATTAAATAGCTTGGGTTAGAATTATATAAGATTAATTCCAAAAGTAAATTCTAGTTTTAAAACAAATCTGGGATTTACTTTTAAACTTAAATTTTTTATATAAAATTCAAGGGCAATTTCATAAAATATTAGAAAATAGTAAATTATATAAGAAGCAAGAGAAAATTATTGATTTTTTTGTATGATTTATAGTACAATATAACTACAAAAAGGGAGAAAAGATTTATATATTTAATTAAAACTATATTTACATTTTATGGGAAAATACAAATTTGTAAGTATACTAAAGTAAAATTAGAAATATATGAAATTAGGAGAAAAGATGAGTTTACGATTAATTTATGGAAGAGCAGGTACTGGTAAAAGTGAGTTTTGTTTTAATGAAATATGTAGTAGAATAAATGAAGAAGAAAAGATTTATGTAATTACACCAGAACAATTTTCTTTTACTTTTGAAAAAAGGCTACTAAGTAGCCTTAAAACTAATGCTTGCATTAATGCAGAAGTTTTAAGTTTTAACCGTATGGCTTATAGAATTAGCCGGAGAAGTACGGAGGCATTACTAAAACTAATCTTTCGAAATCTGGTAAATCAATGCTTATGTATAACATACTTTCTTCCCAAAAAGATAAACTAAAATTTTTAAATAAATCAGATGAAAACATTGATATTGTTATAAATCAAATAAGAGAATTTAAAAAACATAATATAAATAAAGAGCAATTAAAAAGATTTATAGATAATTTAAAAAATGAATATTTGAAACTTAAACTTACAGATATGTATACTTTATATTGCAAATATGAAGAAGAAATAAATGGTAAATATATAGATGAAGAAGATGTATTAACTATACTTGCTACTAATTTAGAAAAAACTGATATGTTTAAAGATACTATACTATATATAGACGAATTTGTGGGATATACTGTTCAAGAATATGAAATTATAAAAAAATTGCTCAAAATAGCTAAACAAGTAAATATTACTGTATGCACAGATATTCTAGAACAATCAAAAAATAGACAAACAGATCATTTTGTAGCAAACAAAGAAACTTTAGTCAAGTTAATAGATATTGCAAAAAAAGAAAAAATAAAAATAGAAAATCCTATTAAATGTGAAAAACTAAAAAAATTTAAAAGTGAAGAATTAATACATTTAGA
>CATKFT010000174.1 GCA_949747745.1 uncultured Clostridia bacterium | reverse complement strand
ATATTATTTGAATTTTATTTTCTTTTATGATATTATATCAGTAATTTGTTTTAAAATGCAATATAAGAAATAAATAGTTTGAAAATTTAATAACTATTCATTTCTTACAAGTAAAATTTAAGAAAGGATTTGAATTTTTATGAACAAAGTACTTGGAATTGTAGCTGAATACAATCCATTTCATAATGGTCATCTATATCATATTAATGAATCTAAAAGAGCAGTAGACGCAGATTATACTGTTGCAGTTATTAGTGGTAACTTTGTACAACGTGGAGATACCTCTTTAATTGACAAATGGTCTAAAGCTGAAATGGCAATAAAAAATGGTGTTGATCTAGTAATTGAATTGCCTTTACTATACAGCATTTCAAGTGCAGAAAACTTTGCAGAAGGTAACATTAAAATATTAAATTCTTTAAATATAGTAAACTATTTATCTTTTGGAAGTGAACTTTGTGATGTAAATGTATTAAATGAATTTGCAAATGTTCTATTTAATGAGCCAAAAGAATTCGTTTCTATTTTGAATCATGAACTAAGCAAAGGAATTTCATTTCCTAAAGCACGTGAAAACGCATTACTTATATATTTAAATGATATAAGAAAATATGCTAACATTTTATCTAGTCCTAATAATATATTAGCAATAGAATATTTAAAAGCACTAAAAAAATATAAGAGCTCTATAATTCCTGTTAGTATAAATAGAAATAAAGTTGATTACAATTCTACTGAAATTGTTGATGGTTTTGCAAGTGCAACAGCTATTAGAAAAATAGCTATGACAAATGACGTTTGGAGTTTAAGACAAGCTATGCCAAAAACATCTTTTGATATTATGTATGAGTGTTTAAGAGCTGGAAAGACAGTATCAAGCCTTGCTACATTTGAAAGAGAAATTATATATAACCTACGTAAGATGTCAATTGTTGAAATTCAAGATTTACCTGATGTATCTGAAGGATTAGAATATGCAATAAAAAATGCCGCTAATTCTTGTAATACTATAGATGAATTAATTAATATGGTAAAAAGCAAACGTTATACTACTACTAGGTTAAAAAGAGTTTTAGTATACTGTTTACTTGGAATAACAAAAAAAGATATGCTAAATTCAAGAAAAGTACTAACCCCCTATATACGTGTTTTAGGCTTTAATCAAAAAGGAAAAGAACTTCTTACTGGAATTAGTAATGCAAATCCAAAACTTGAAATAGTAACATCTGTAAAAAAATATTTAGATACAACTAAAGATAAACTTTTAAAAAGCATGTTAGAAAAGGACATATTTGCAACAGATATATATACTCTTGGCTATGATTATGATTCTTGTAGCAATTTAGATTATACAAGTCAAATGATTACATTATAAGACTATATTTAAAATATTATTAACAGTTTCCTGCTTATTAATTCTTTACATTTTAACTTTAAATAATCTAATTTCTATATTAAAAAAAGTTTTCTTAATTAATAAATAAAAGGTGTTATTAAATACAAAATAACACCTTTTTATTTACTTTATCATTTTTAATATTTTATATTTTGAATAATGATTTTTTACATATATTCTACTTAGTCCATATAAATTTAATGTATCTGAATTATTAATTTCATCATTTGTTAAATTTTGTACAAATCCCGCATTTTTAAGTGTTTTTAAGTTTTCTTCTGTATATGCCCCATAAGGATATGTAAACACTTTTATTACTTTTTTGCCCAAATTTTTCTCTATATTATTATGTGCATATTCTATATGTTTAGCTAGAGTTTCATTCGTTTCTTTATCATAAAATATATGAGTTTTTCCATGTGAATTTATACTTACTAAGCCACTGTCACTCATTTGTTTTGCTTGTTCCCAATTAAAATATCCGTGGTGTTCCAACAAGATCATCTACAACATATATATTAATTGGAATATTATATTTCTTAACTACCTCAAATGCATACAAATAATTCCCTATATAACCATCATCAAAATCTATTAACACTACTTTTTCAGGTAATGCCTTTTCCCCATTATTGTATGCAATTAAATCATTATAAGATATAACTGTATATCCATACTCAAGAAGTCCTTTTATTTGCTTTTCAAAATTTTCTTTTGTAGTCCTCATATATGCTAGGCTTCTTTCTGGTCTTTTATCTGTTATTTCATGATATAATAAAATTGGTATTCTTAAATTTTTTTCTTTTTTATAATATGTTTTTGTTTTATCACTTATTTTATATTCATTTGATAATTTAACTTCTATCCCCTGTTTTACATATTTTATACTATCATAAATATCATACAACACATTTCTATTAAAAAAATACAATAATCCAAATATTAATACAATAGCTACTATAAATCCCATAATTATAAAAACGATTTTCTTTTTCATACTATTCACAACCCATTTACTTTTTTATTATTTCTTTGTTATTATACTGCAATTATATATATTTGTCCATATAATTATAAAACCTTAATACTTTACAAAATCAAATTTATACTTTTGTTTTTCAAAAATATCCATTTTTTGTATATATTAATATTTTTAGTTAATAATACTTTTAGGTGGTGATCATATGACAAATAAAGAACTTTTATATGTTGAAGATGCTTTAGGACATGAAAATTTTATGAAATCATGTAGTAAAAAAACTTCAAACCAATTAACAGACCCAACACTTTCAAGTTATATAGCTGAACTTGAACAAAAACACACTGAAATTTTTAACAAATTTCTAAATTTATTATAAGGAGGGCATTATGGAAGATAAAGATTTAATGGAAAAAGAATTGCTAATAGTAAAAGGTGTTTGTGATTTATATCTTCATGGAACAATTGAATCAACAACTGCTGAAGTTCATACTGCATTTAAAGATGCTTTAAACACTTCTTTAGACATTCAAAACAAAATTTATAATTTAATGGCTGAAAAAGGTTGGTATAAAACTTGTACTGTAGAACAAACAAAGATTGATACTGTTAAGCAAAAATATGTGACTAATAATTAGTTAATAAAAATTTGCTTAAAATTATACATTTGAAAGTTTTATATTTATTTAATAAAAAAGGATTTTAATGATACAAAATAAATCCTTTTTTAAGTATAAACTACTTAAATTTTTAATATTCCCTTGTAATTAATTATTACAAGGGAATATTATTTAGATTAAAATAACTAAATTAAAATAATATTATCTATTATTACAATTACATACACTATCACAAACACTATAATTATTTACACTATTAAATTCCTTTAGGCAACATCCTTTATTTTTCTCCATATTACAGTCATTCATATAAAATCTCTTTTGTGCTAGTTTATCTTGCACACCACGTAATGCTTCACCAAATCTTTGGAAATGAACTACTTCTCTTTGTCTTAAGAAACGAAGAGGTTCTACGACATCTGGGTCATCTTTACATAGGTCAATTAATTTTTCATAAGTTGCTCTTGCTTTTTGCTCTGCTGCTAGGTCTTCTTGTAAGTTTGCTATTGGATCTCCTTTTGCTGCAATATATGATGCTGTAAAAGGAACTCCTGCTGCTGATTGTGGATATATATCTACTCCATGGTCTGTATAATACGCTCCTAATCCTGCCTTTTCTAATTCTTCTGGACATACTCCCTCAGTTAACTGGTGTACTATAGTTCCTACCATTTCTAAGTGAGCTAATTCTTCGGTTCCATGATGTTGTCACTTAAAAAAATTTAGTGCTATTGACTGTAAAAATTTATTTTTACAAATAAAAAGTATGTGCAAAAATTACACATACTTAATTTTAATTTAATTTCTTATATCTTTTATAATTCCATATTTATTGCTTACTGGATCTCTAAAAATTTCTATCTTAGGAGTATAGTAAGTAAATACTACAAAACATATTAATATAATTGTTAGAATAATAATTGCTATTATATTATTACATTTGAAATTACTAACCATAAGTTTATAAGCTAGATACTCTGCTAATATAACTGCAATAAAAAATGAAGCTATGTCAATAAGTACAATACTTTTTCCAATGATTCCTGTATAGGTGTAGAAAAATATGATGATAAATAACATAGATGTAATTATTCCAAGTAGCTTTGAGCATAAAAAATTAGATACATTTTTTTCTATATAAAAATAGCCAATAATTGTAGTAAGTAGCATAGGAAAATATAATAGTTTTAAATGCTCCCACACACTTTCATTAACTGCTGAAAATAATGCCACAAAAATATTTTGACCAAAAAACTCATATGTAAAATGTAATAAGGTTCCTAATATACATACAAAAATGGCACTTACTATTTGATAATTTCTTATATTAGCATTATCCATAAAAAAATACCTCCCATAATATTATTATGAGTTAAATAATTTTTTGTTACAGTATAAAATTCACTCGGTGAACTAAAGTACACTAAGTGAACTGGTTAAGTTTATTTTCATTTTTAAATTATAATGACTTATAATTTACTATTGTTTTCCATTATTGCCCATATGTGCAATTTCTGCACGTATGCTATTTTCCTAATTTTTTAATCTTTTAACAAAATATTTCTCATTTCAATTATATTATAGAATGGGATGTTGATACCATCTTCTGCAAGTCTTACGACTCTTAATGCTTTTGTTATAACTTCTTCTTTTACAACTGTAGGAATTTCTACATCTTTATTTGAATTTGTATACTTTTTTTCTATGTATTTCTCTATAGTTGGGAATATATTTTGTATTAAAAATACTGCTTCTTTTCCCAATACATTACCAAAAACAAAATTATATATAGGTCTTTTACCGCTCTTTAACTTTTTAGTATCGTATATTTTCTTATATTTATCATATTTAGTTGATATTGGCACAAACCAGACTATCTCTTTATTTTGTCTATCTTTAAAACAAAAATAGCATGGTCTTTTATTTCCATTTTCTTTATTTACCATTAATCCATAATCTTTAAATATATCAAAGAAATCATCATTTATAAAATAAAATTTTCCGTCTTCTATTACCATTTTTATTAAATCTCTCCTTTATGAAAATGTGGGATCTATGTTTATAGACCCCACATTTTACTATAATTAACATTTTTCCACCTGCCCATTTATATCTCGCAAGCAGGGTTGCGGTTCACATTTTCTCACCTATCCATTTATATTCGCAAATAGGGTTGCGACTCACATTTTAATTATAGCAGATATTAAATATCTACTACTATTATATTCATTATACGTTATTTTATTTGCAAAATCAATACTTTTTAATAAATTTTCACAGATTTTAAGTACATAGAGTTAGCTTGTTCCAAAATGGAACAAGCTCAAAAATTCTATAACTTCTATCATTATAACCAATTATTGAGGATTTATCGGCAACTGATTTTGCATAAAACTTAATTCACTAAATGAACTAATTCAATACACTTGGTGTACTTTTTATTCACTTAGTGAACTTTTGCACTCTGATTGACATTTTTTAGTGTTCATCTGATGAATTTTTACATCAATTCTGCTTAAAATTTCTGTTTCTTTATTAATTCTTGAAGGCTTGTCCTTCAATGTGTATAGGATATGTGTGAACACTCGCTTTCCTGCCCTCATTTCTAATGAGGTATGTTCAACTTCGATAGTACTTATGTCTACTTAATTAAATATACTTATACTTAAATCCTCTTAACTAAAAAATAATGTGCTTTTAAAATCAAGTCAAGGTTGTGCAATAGCACATTCATTTTAACCTTGACTTGATTTTATAAAGCACATTAAAATTTATACAAAGGATTTATTTTAATATTGTTATACTTTCTATTCAATTCCCATATAATCTTCTTCTATTTGAGATTGCCTATTTCTACTATGTTCTTCCATAATTTTTTTTCTTGGATTTTCTTCGTCATCTTGCAATCTTCTTTTTAAATAATCTTGAACATTTTGATTTATTTTGTCTAAAGTAAGTTTGACATGTTGTTCGTTTACAGTACTTGCTCCTTTATTTAATACTGCTATATATAATTTAGATAAATATGGATCATCTGAAACT